>JBNMGJ010000315.1:0-1080 GCA_050872185.1 Mogibacterium sp. | reverse complement strand
CGGGCGATGCTGATTCGCTGCTTCTGTCTCCCGGACAGCTTTGTTCCCCGCTCTCCCACGTAGGTATCGTAACCATCTGGCATCTCCCGGATGAATTCATCGGCACCGGCTAGTTTTGCCGCTGCCATAATTTCCTCTCGGGAAGCTCCTGGCTTCCCGTACTCGATGTTTCCCGCAATGGTATCCGAGAAAAGATAGACATCCTGTTGCACCATTCCAATCTGGGAACGGAGCGAGTGGATGGTGGCCTTTCGGATATCCGTTCCATCTACGAATATAGTACCAGAGGTCACGTCGTAGAACCTTGGAATCAGGTTGCAGAAGGTGGTTTTGCCCGCACCGGACGGACCTACCAGGGCGATGTTCTCCCCTGCATGGATGTGCAAGTTGATTCGGTTCAGAATCTCCTCACTGTCGCTGTAACGGAAGGATACATCGTCGAAATCGATTTTTCCCTGAATCTTTCCCAGATCCACCGCATCCTCCGCATCGTCTACCGAGATTGGCTCGTCCATAATCTCCACGAATCGCTCGATACCGGTGATGCCTCGCTGGAATTGCTCGGTGAACTCCACAATCCGGCGAATCGCCTCTAGCAGCATGTTCACGTAGAGAAGATAGGCGATAAAATCTCCCGCCGTTATGGACCCGTGCATCAATGACAAGGACCCGAGCAGTACAATCATAATATACATCAGGCCGTCGAACATCCGCGTCACGCTGCGGAATCCCGCCATGCTCTTGTAACCAATGCGCTTGGCATCCAGAAACCGAGCGTTTCCCTCGCTGAACTTTTCATTCTCAATGTCTTCATTGGCGAAAGATTTCGCCACCCGAATTCCCAACAGACTGTCTTCCACATGGGAGTTAATCTCTCCTAACTGGCTGCGTTGTAGCTTGAAGGCGGCCCGAAGCTTCGTCCGGTACTTCATGGCGAAATAAATCATCAGCGGAATCATGGCGAAGAGTACCAACGTCAGCGGCACATTCACCCGAATCAGCACCACGAAGGAAATGATGATTTTCACCGTAGCAATAAAATACTCCTCCGGGCAATGGTGGGCAAATTCCGCAATATCG
>JBNMGJ010000062.1:0-9454 GCA_050872185.1 Mogibacterium sp. | reverse complement strand
TTCCTGGGGTTACCGAACTTGGATGGCGATAATATCAGCTTCATGAGCGTAATTAAGCCGGGGATCGGACTGAGCGGTATTGCGGCAGCAATCGGAGTGCTAACGTCTTCTCTTTCTGGAGCATCCTCTGTTGCAGAGATTGCAGATGATATTGAAAATCCGGGAAGAAACGTACCAATCGCATTGATTCTTTGCCCGGTTGTCGTTGCTGTAATCTATATTTTGATGGCGATTGTAACCGTAGGCGTCATTCCATCGGCTCAGGTGGAATCCCTGTCCCAGGTGGCAGAGCACTTCATGGCACCGGCACTCCTCAAGTTCTTCATTATCGGTGGCCCGATTGCGGGAATCATTACATCTCTTGTTCCAGTGGCACTGGCTTGCGTAGCCATGTTCGATTACTCCGCGAAGATGAAGGTATTCCCAGAAATCCTCTCGAAAGAAAACAAGCACGGTGTTCCATTCATTAGCTTGTTCTTGGTATCGGGAATTGCCATTGCCATCTGTGCGACGGGAGCGACATTCGGTGTCATTATGACGGTGTTCTCCTTCGTCAACACACTTTCTGAACTGCCGAATACACTGTCACCAATCTTCGCCCATAAGAAGTATCCGAAGTCTTGTGATAATTCATCTGTAAGAATGTCCAGTAAGTTAGCCAAAATACTGGCAGTAATTACATTCGTCATCTGCATCTATCTCTGTGTGCAGATGGCAATGACGCTGGATGTTAAGGCGGTAATCGGAATATTCCTAGTGTTCATCATTGGGTATGTGTACCTCTACTTCCGAATCCAATTCTTGAAGAAGAAGGAAATCAACCTAATTGAAGACATGAAGATGCCATATGAACCATGGGAAGAAAGAGAAAATTCCTTTAAATAGACAGGAGAAACAATGAATTCAGATTATAGAGAGATTATAGAATTTCGAAATCGTATTCCGGTGCTGCGAGAATGGGCATATCTGGAAACCGCTAGCACTGGTCTGATCCCTGACTTCGTCTATGAAGGAATCAAACGATATCAGGATGACCGTTATTACAAGGGGGGCGATTCCATCTGGCATTATGAGGATGCAGATGTGGACACATTGGAAATGATGGAACGTTCGAAACGGGCGATTGCGGACATGATTGGTGCGGAAGCAGATGAAATTGCCTTCGGACAGAGTTCCACCCAGATGTTCACAATGGTTACGGAAGGGATGGAGTATGGACCAGAGGACAATGTGGTCACAGTAGGAGATGGATGGATTGGCAATCGTTTCGCGTGGCAGAAGAAGCAGAACCAGGGATTAGAGGTTCGTTTCGTACAATCACGGAATGGAGAAGTCACAGTGGATGATATCGTATCCCTTTGTGATGAACGAACTCGAGCGGTTACGGTGAATCTGGTGGAAAGTCAGACCGGTTATCGAATGGATGTCGAGGCATTGGGAAAATACTGTAACGAACACGACATTCTCCTTTTCGTTGACGGCGTACAGGCACTCGGTGTTCTCAAAGTGGATGTTAAGAAGGCGAATATTGACTTTCTGGTAGGAAATGATTACAAGTGGATGATGAATTACTGCGGAACAGGTTTTGCCTATATCAATAAGAAAATCTTCCAGAAGATTGTTCACTGGGGCGCCGGATGGATGTCGGACACCAACCGTTTTGATACGAGCAAGAAACATTTGGAGCTTCGAGAGGATGCCGGACAGTTCGAAATCGGATATCCTCATGCAGATGGAATTTATGGAATGGGACTGGTGGCACAACAGTACAATCGCATCGGCGCAGAGAAAATCCAGCAGTATGTATGCGAACTGGCAGATTATCTTAGAGAACAAATAGAAAAATTATCCTTTGTGAGAAACACCTATCGCTTTGATGGTAAAAACAAATGTCAGATTGCATCTGTTTCCGTGTCGGCGGAGGTGGATCTTACGAATGAAGACTTCGAGAAAGAAAAAGTGTATGCCCACATTGGAGCGGTGAATGAGGAAGGTGAGCATGAGATTCGAGTAAGCCTACATTATTATAACAACAAGGAAGATGTGGATCGATTTGTTCGCGTATTGAAAGGAGCGAGATAATGAATGAAGTAACAGAGAAATTACAGGAACTTGGAATTGACCTCTCAGCAGGTCCGGAACCGATGGCGAATTACGTGAGCGTGCAGAAAGCCGGAAATCTATGGTTCTTCTCTGGAGCAGGCCCATTTGAAAATGGGAAACCGGTGGTTTTCGGAAGACTAGGAGAGAATCTAACCACCGAAGATGGATATGATGCTGCAAGATTGGCAGGCATCAATCTTCTCGCAGTGTTGAACAGAGAACTAGGCGGAAACTGGGACCGTCTGGAACAGGTCGTCAAAGTTCAAGGTTTTGTGAACAGCACTTCAGACTACTATGAACAGCCGAATGTCATCAATGGACTGTCGGACCTTTTCGTCGAGGTTCTGGGAAATCGTGGCAGACATGCTCGGACGGCGGTTGCCACCAATGTGCTCCCGTTTCGAATCCCAGTAGAAATTGAGATGATTGTGCAGGTGAAAGACTGATTCTGAAATAGTCCAGAATTCATAAATACATCCTTCCATCTATCTCATTGCATCAGAACTGGTCTTACAAGAAAAGAGGCGGAATCCGATGATACGTAAGGTTTATAAACCTCGTGTGTCAGCCAGAATCCCTACAATGTGAACGTCGGATGAAGTTATGGCGGTAACTCAACGCAATCACTACACTTCCAGCACTTCCTGCCGCCAACATATTTTGGATTGTGCGGATGTTGGTCACGGGTTCAATATAGAATCGAAGGGTTCCCGCCATCTTTTCACATTTCATTTTCGGTATTCGTCCCGTTTTATAAAAATAGTTGGCGGCACGCCCATCGTTTCCAAGGAGTTCCTGGAACATATCGCCAACATATCACACGACGGTCACAAAGCAGAAAAATGGAGTCCCACTCTACGACTCCATTTGTGTTGACGGCGTGATATAGTGGCGTGACATCTTCTGAGACCGTTGTGAATGACGTGCATCCCGCCACAATAACCGAAAGGGGGGTTCCTCCAGAGCACGATTTCGAACATTTCGTGGTGGGATGCGTGCATAGCAACAAGGTTTTCCTTCTCCTTCACGCCAACAAATCACCCCGTCAACACATTCCGCCTATAACACGACGAAAGAAATATCCATCGCAAAGCAAATGATTGCCGAAGGCCCATTTGCGTGCGATGGATATTTCTTATTGTACTGTTCTTTGATATAATTAGACAACATGGAGCGAAGATGACTTCCGAATAGGAGTGCATACTGGAGGAAAAAGAATGACTCTTGAAAACAAATTAGGGATAACGGATTCCGCCGAGCTTGCCCGCGTGGAGGAAAAGGTTAGCAAAAGGAAGGCAGCGTGGCTGTTTGAAAGTGGCAAACTGGATGAACTTGATGCAGGTACCTTCAAGTCTCTCTCGGAGATTCATCGAGTGTTGTTTGAGGACATATATGATTTTGCAGGGAAAATCCGAACGGTGAATATTTCAAAGGGAAATTTTCGTTTCGCGCCGGTGATGTATCTTGAAACATCCATCAAGCACATCGAAGAAATGCCCCAGTCTACCTTTGATGAAATCATTGAGAAATATGTTGAGATGAACATTGCACATCCCTTCCGAGAAGGAAATGGCCGAAGCACACGAATCTGGCTGGATCTTATCCTAAAGAAGGAGATTCGTCAGGTGGTGGATTGGAGTCAGGTGGATAAGGACGATTATCTCATGGCGATGGAACGCAGTCCAATCAAAGATATTGAAATTAAGTACCTACTACGAAATGCATTGACCGATAAGATTTACGACCGAGAAATGTACATGAAGGGCATTGATCACAGTTACTATTATGAAGGGTACAACATCTACCGAGTGGAAGAGCTGTAGGTGGAGATGGAAAGCAATGTTACTTTGAAAAGAGCAATAATACGATGGAGGTAATTGCACTATGTTAGAGGACAAGAAAACTTTTGGTAAAATAATGGACACTGCGCAGAAAGGAATTTCCAATATAGATACAGATGCAATCAAGAGCAAGGCAGTGGATGCGACAGGTAGATTTAAGACAAAGGCGAGCGAAGCGAGAGATGCTGTGGCAGATGTTAAGGATGACATCGCAGATAAGTTATCTGCGCTTGATAACATGTTGAAGGATTCAATTACAGAATATAATGATGCATATACTCTTATGAACGACAAAGGGATAAAACTATTCGTTGAGCGAAATCGGTCAATGGATTCGATAGGCTTTGTTGAAGGATTTGTGAACAGCATTGCAAATAAACCAAAGTCTTTTGATGCCGATTTCAATGAAATTCTAGCGGAACGGAAAAAGTTCACAGATTCATGTGAATTTGCGGAACGTGAAATAATGAATGCTCGAGAAGCGGCAACCAACGCAGGAGCAGGACTTGCAGCAGGAGCCTCCGTTGCATTTATGGCACCGTCCGCAGCGATGTGGGTGGCAACGACCTTTGGAACTGCGTCAACGGGTGTTGCAATTTCAACTCTGTCTGGAGCAGCGGCTCAAAATGCAGCTCTTGCGTGGCTAGGCGGAGGTGCACTTGCGGCCGGTGGACATGGAATGGCTGCAGGAGAAACTCTGTTGGTTATGGCTGGACCGGTTGGTTGGACGATTGCAGGTGCGACGCTACTCTCATCAATCCTTATCTTCTCCACTAAGAAGGCAAAGTTAAACAAAGAAAAGAATGAAGAAATACGGAGCGTTAAGGAGAATACCGAACGTGTACAGGAAATAGATAAAAAGATTGAATCAATTCTCAGAAAAACTTCAGATTTAAGAATTGGACTTAATCGATTGTATGCGGAAATGGTACACCTTTATGGAGCAGATTACTTGTCCCTTGATGAAAAAGAAAAATTGATGCTAGGGACAATAGTGAATAACACAAAAGCACTGGCAGAAATGTGTCGGATTACGGTGGGAGAATAGAAAATGAAAAATGAAATCAAGGCAGCTACCGTAGCATTGTTCGCAATACTCCAGAAAATGCAGGAAGGAAAAGTCATTTCATCTTTCGACAATGAAGATTGGAAGGATGTTTTCAATAGTATTCACAAATACGTGGTTGAACTCCCGGACGATGAGTACAGTCTTTTCGTTTTCGCAATGTATGAAAAATGCATCCGGGGTTCTGTTGCGACATTGCAATCGTATCTAGGAAAAGAACAAGAAGATCAATACGACACTATTTCCAGTTTGGCAGATGAGTTGCAGGAAGAATCGAATCTCTTCCGGAGTGGTAATATAGATGAAGTCCAGTATACCGAAGATTCACTTTGGATTGCTTTAGAAGCAATGTTCAAACTGTTGTCTGTAGTCAGTATGTCAGTAATCAAAAATGAAGAAGTATCCGAGCTAGGTATTGTGGTGTGCGACTTTGCATTCGAGTACGGTCGGCTGATGCTTCATAGGAAGGAACAAGAAATCTATACTGCCTATCTTGATGAACAACAGGAACTTGATTCACTATTGGAACAAAGGTATGCAAGTTACGTTGAAGAATTGAAAAAGCAGGATAAGACCTTCCGCACACTGATTGACAATGCCTTTGAGAAAGACTATAGAGATTCATTCCTCAAATCGGTATTGCTTGCTCAGATAACTGGAGTGGACGAAAGCAAAGTGCTGAAAGACCAAGAAGATATTGATAGCTATTTTATGAATTGAACGAGAAAGAGTGATTATTCTGACAAGACTGTGTCTAACCTTCATTGTAATTGCTACTACTTTCTGATTTTCAATGAAAAATGTGCTATGAGAACAAGGAGTTTTGAATTTATTCATTGTAATAATAGATGCAAGTACGATATCCAATGAAAAATTCCTTCTTGAATCGGAGAAATAAGAAAAAACTTCATTGATATTTGCCTGCTTGTTCAAATTACAATGAAAATCTTTCAGGCTTATTAGTTTATTTTAGAAAATGTTCATGGAAATTTCTTGCTTAGCACGTATTTCAATGAACAATTGCGGGATTGATTTGGCTGAACGAAGTCAATCGCATTTTCAAGTTACAGTTATTTATAGGAGACCAACCCATGCAAAATGAAACCATTACCTTCCGCCTTGAACAGCCGGAGGATTATAGAACCGTTGAGAATCTTACCCGAGAAGCCTTCTGGAACGTATACCAGCCGGGATGCATGGAGCATTACGTGCTGCACTGCTATCGGAAGAACCCAGAGTTCATTCCGGAACTGGACCTGGTGCTAGAAAGCGATGGAAAGATTATTGGCCACATCATGTATGTGCATTCGGAAATTGTCCAAGCAGATGGAACGCCTCTACCGATTATCACCTTTGGCCCGGTGAGCATTCTGCCGGAATATCAGCGTCATGGTTACGGAAAGGAACTCATCGACTATTCCTTGGCGAAGGCAGAGAAGATGGGCTTCGGCGCTGTTGCCATCACCGGTAATATTGAGGTCTACGGAAAATCCGGATTCGTTACCGGTAAAAGCAGGAACATTTACTACGGAGAAGATCCGGATTCGGAGTATTTTCTCGTCAAGGAACTGAAATCGGGGTTCCTGAATGGAGTCACCGGAACTTTCCGAGATCCGGATGGATATTTCGTCTGCCAGAATGACCCAGAAGGGTTCGAGGCATTTGAGAATACTTTTCCAGCGAAGGAGAAGAAGAAGCTCCCAGGACAGTTGTTCTAGGGGAGAAGGAGAGAATAGAAGCGCACTATGACGAAGAATCGAAAGAAAATAATCTCTATCACGGCGGCCATCATTCTGGCCGCCGCAATCGCACTAATCGGAGGCGACCGAATTCCCGCCCTATCGGATCTCCTATCCGGAAATTCGGTCAAGGCCAGCATGTCCCTTTCGAAGGACAGCCTGCCAGCGAAGAACCTTTCGGATAAAAGTATCCGGGAAACCATCCCCGCCTACTCCGGGGAGCCAACCTGTGAGATTAATAATGGAAAGCCGAAGTTCAAGAAAAGTGAAATCAAGACCAAGGCCTATGAGCGGCTGGGGGATTTGGATTCCCAGGGACGCTGTACGGAAGCTTTGGCCTGTCTGGGAAAAGAAATCATGCCAGGCCGAAATCAGGAGCGAGGCTCCATCAGTGAGATTCATCCTACTGGGTGGCACAGTGTGCAGTACAAGAGTGTTTCCGGTGGAAGCCTCTACAATCGTTGCCATCTGATTGGTTGGCAGCTTACCGGCAATGATGCCGTGGATCGGAACCTGATGACGGGAACTCGGTACATGAATGTAGAGGGAATGGAACCCTTCGAAAGCGAGGTAGCGGAGTACCTAAGATCCACCGGAAATCACGTGATGTACCGAGTGACGCCGGTGTTCAAGGGCGATGAAGAACTGGCCAGAGGCGTCCACATGGAAGCCATGTCGGTGGAAGATGGTGGCAGCGGAATTTCTTTTAACATCTACTGTTATAACGTGCAGCCGAAGATTCAGCTGAACTACAAGACGGGAGAGAGCAAATCCACCATTTCCGGAGATGCCAACGGATACCGCACCCAGCGGAATGGAAGGGCCTATTCTACGAAGCCGGTCAAAAGTACGTCGGGCCAAAAAAGCAACGGCACGAAATACATAGTGAACACCAATACTCGGAAATTCCACAAGCCGGATTGCTATTCGGTCAAGAAGATGAGCGAATCCAATACGTGGAAAACGAATGAATCCCGAGATAAACTGATTTCCGAGGGATACGAACCCTGCGGAAACTGCCACCCGTAGAAAATATAGATGTTAAAAAATGTAGTTAATTAAATGAGATAGATGCAAAAAAATGCCTTTTCTTATCGTTGATAGATGTTAAAAAATGTGGTACCCTATTCCTGACGGAAGGAGAAATTCGATATGTTACGTTTTGCAATGCAAGAACTTCAGGAATGGAAGAAAAAAGATAATAGAAAACCGCTGATTATCATGGGCGCTCGGCAGGTAGGAAAGACGTGGCTAATGAAAGAATTCGGTCGCCAGTGTTATGAAAAAGTGGCATACGTTTCCTTCTACAACAATCAAAGAATGGCGGAAGCGTTTCAGATGGATTTTGATATTCAACGGATTCTCCTGAATCTTAATATCGAGTCCGGTGTGACGATTACGCCCAAAGATACGCTTATTATACTGGATGAGATACAGGAAACTCCGAAGGTGTTGGAATCATTAAAGTATTTCTGTGAAGAAGCGCCGGAGTATCATGTGGTTGCAGCAGGTTCGCTCCTTGGGGTGGCGATTCATGAAGGAATATCCTATCCTGTGGGAAAGGTAGACTTGTTGAGTCTCTATCCGCTGAATTATAGAGAGTTTCTCTACGCAATGGATCAAGAACCGCTAGCAAAAGCACTGGAGTCGAAAGACTACTCCCTGATTAATATTTTCCATGATAAATATATTTTCTGGCTAAGAAATTACTATTACATCGGAGGAATGCCTGGTGTAGTAGAATCTTTTCGAGAAAACCGGGATTACGGAGAAGTAAGGAAAATACAAAACGATATTGTACGCCAATATGAAGGAGATTTCGGAAAACATATTGATGCCCGAACCTTGCCAAGAATACGAATGGTATGGGATTCAATTCCGATACAACTTGCGAAAGAAAATCGAAAATTCTTTTTTGGACAAATTAAGAAAGGTGCCCGCAGCAGTGATTTTGAATTAGCAATTCAATGGTTAGTGGATTGCGGACTGGTACACAAAGTGCACCGAGTAAGTGAGCCGAGAATACCATTGAAAGCCTATCAGAGTTTGAATGCATACAAATTGTTTATGGCGGATGTGGGCCTTCTAGGTGCGTTGAGCGAATTGCCGGCGGAAGCGATTTTGGAAGGAAATGATATTTTTGTTGAATTTAAGGGCGCACTTACGGAACAGTATGTTCTACAGGAACTTATTGCAGCGACGGAATACACTCCATATTATTATGGGACGGAAAGTGCCAGGTTTGAACAAGACTTCATGATACAGAAAGGGAACAGTATTGTACCAATAGAGGTGAAGGCGGAGACCAATCTGAGATCTCAAAGCTTGAAGGCGTATTGTGATAAATTCCATCCGAAGGAAGCGATTCGATTTTCTTCCAACAAATATATTGATCAAGGATGGATGAAAAATATTCCGCTATATGCAGTGTGCAATTTATAAAGGCAACAAATACGCGAACCCTGCGGAAACTGCCACCTGTAGAATGTATTAAATAGATGTAATTGAAAAAGTTACAACAAAAGGGTTTACATTTAGGAATAAAAGTGTATAATGTAGGTGTTCAAATGATACAAATAAATCTTCGGGGCGGGGTGCAATTCCCCACCGGCGGTACAGCCCGCGAGCGTTGCCTGGAATAGAGAATTTTTCTTTCTGTCCCAGCAACCGCATGATTCGGTGAGATTCCGAAGCCGACAGTATAG
>JBNMGJ010000254.1:0-2158 GCA_050872185.1 Mogibacterium sp. | reverse complement strand
CCATTTTTTGCAAAGCTTGTATCCCTGTTACTTCATGAGATATAATTCTTTCAACAATTGTAACGGCGAATTAGAAAGGAGTGTTACCAATGAAAATTACAATTATTAACGGCAGTGCAAGAAAAGGGAATACTTTAGCGGCTATCGAGGCCTTCATGAAGGGGGCTTCTAATGGAAATGAAATAGAAATCATCCAGCCAGAGGAGCTGAACATCGCACCGTGCAAGGGATGCGGAGCCTGTCAGTGTCATAAGGGCTGTGTGGATCAAGATGATACTAATCCGACCATCGATAAGATTGCGGCAGCGGATATGATTCTCTTCGCCACACCGGTGTACTGGTGGGGAATGTCCGCACAGCTTAAACTCGTCATCGACAAATGCTACTGCAGAGGCCTGCAGCTGAAAGGCAAGAAGGTGGGTGTTACCACCGTGGGTGGTTCTCCGGTAGACAGTGTACAGTATGAACTGATTAATCGGCAGTTCCAGTGCATGGCGAATTACCTTTCTTGGGACCTCCTGTTCCAGAAATCCTACTACGCTACGGCAAAGGATGAACTGCAGAACAATTCGGCAGCAATGGAGGAAATGGAAGCGCTAGGGCGAAGCGTGAACAGAGAATAAAATGACAAAAGAAGAAATATACAATTTCTTAGAATCCAGAAACCTATGGCACGAGGTTCACAACCACGGAAAAGTATATAACATGAACGAGTTGTCGGCGATTTCCATGCCTTATCCAGATGCCGTTGCGAAGAACATCTTCGTCTGCGATGATAAGAAACGGAACTTTTACCTAATCACGGTGAAAGGAAATAAGAGAGTTAATCTGAAATCTTTTCGGAAGAATTATAATACGAGGCCGTTGCATTTCGCCTCCGAACAAGAGTTGTTCGAAATCATGAAGTTGACGCCGGGATCCGTCAGCCCTTTGGGAATACTGAACGATACGGAACGAAAAGTGAATTTCTATATCGATAAGGAATTTCTTGAGGGAAGTTCGATTATCGGGGTTCATCCTAATGATAATTCAGCAACGGTGTGGATGAAGACACAAGATTTGATTGAAATAGTATCCGAACACGGTAATCCGGTGAACATCGTGGAAGATATTGAGGCCAACGAGTAATTCCCTCTGTACAACCTCTTCAATCAGTGATATATTAATCCGTGGATGGCATTCGTAACGAAGCTGTACCATATAGATATATTTTTGATTGGACTTCGGACTGTATCTTCAAGGGGGAGCAGTACTGGAACAGGGAGAGGCTGCGCGATTTTCGGTGGCTATTTTTCGGTGCATCCGATACAGAAATAATATTATATGATAATGCGGCGGTTCGATGATATCCATCGGCCGCTTTTTTGATGCGTATGAAAAACATCCGGATAATTACATAATTACTATTTTTGAAGAAGGAGGTGCAAAATGAAACATACGGTAACCACCGTACAGAAACAGAAAAAAGAAGGGGATAAGATTACTATGCTGACCGCCTACGATTACTCCACGGCCAAGCTGATGGACGAAGCGGGAATCGATATGATTCTGGTGGGGGATTCGCTGGGCATGGTGATGCTGGGATACGAAGACACCATATCGGTGACTATGGCGGATATGATTCACCATACCGCAGCGGTAACCCGAGGGGCGAAGAATGCTCTGGTGGTGGCGGATATGCCATTCATGTCCTACCAGACATCTGTGTACGATGCGGTGGCCAATGCGGGACGGCTGATGAAGGAAGGCCGGTGTCAAGCCGTCAAGCTGGAGGGAGGCAAGGCAATGTGTCCGCAGATTGAAGCCATTACCCAGGCGTCCATTCCAGTGGTGGCCCACATCGGCCTAACCCCTCAGTCGGTGAATGCGCTAGGCGGCTTCAAGGTGCAGGGCAAATCGGAAGAAGCGGCGAGAAAACTCATTGAAGATGCAAAGGCTGTGGAAGCGGCGGGGGCATTCGCCGTAGTACTGGAATGCGTTCCAGCCAAGCTGGCGGCGATGATTTCCGAGAGGCTGACCATTCCTACCATCGGCATCGGTTCCGGTGCAGGATGCGATGGACAGGTGCTGGTCTATCAGGATATGCTGGCCATGTTCCCAGATTTCAAACCGAAGTTCGTGAAACACTTTGCCGACGTGGGAAGCGTGATGCAGTCTG
>JBNMGJ010000312.1:0-1094 GCA_050872185.1 Mogibacterium sp. | reverse complement strand
GTTCCACTTCCAGCTGGAGGCAGCAGGAGACAACAAGGCGGATGTGCCAATGCCAGGAGATATGACGGAAAGAACCGTGACCTCTGGCAACGAAAAGGACGGAAGTATCCGCTTCGCCAACATGGTATTCCACAGCAGCGATATCGGTAAGACCTACCTGTACAAGGCCACCGAAGTAATCCCAGAAGGAGCTACCAAGGATAATGATTATACTTTGGCCGGAACCAAGTACGACCCGACGGTGTACTACATTCAGGTTATTGTTGGAGAGACCAACGGTGGAGCACCGGATGCCACCTTCAAGTATTATCTGGACGAGAATTGCACCAAGGAAATCAAGGGCAGCAATCCGGATACCAAAGATTACTTCTACGAGACCAATGACGGAAAATACTACCTGGAGTTCAACAACTCCTACGTGGCAGCACCGCCGATTGAAGTGGGCTTTGACGGAAGCAAGACTCTGAACGGCAGAGACATGGAGGATGGTGAATTCCAGTACACCATAGAGCCGCTCAGCGATGCCACCAAGAAGGCTATTGAAGAGGGAAGCATTGAGGTACCGAATAACGGCCTCAAGGCTAGCGCCGGTGCCGCCAAAGACGGCGAGACCAGCAAGTTCAGTTTCCCAGCAATGACCTTCAGCAAGACCGGAACCTATACCTTCCAGATTAAGGAGAAGGTACCGGAAGGAGCGAAGGACAACGTGAAGTCCGGTGTGACTTACGATTCCAACGTAACTACCGTGACGGTGAACATCACCGATAAGGATGCCGCAGGCAAGAAGACGGGTAAGCTGGCCGCAACGGTCACTTACAAGAACAGCAAACACGACAGCACCACTGGTGCGGAGTTCGTGAACCAGTACAAAGAGACCGGAAGTGCAAAAATCACCGGATCCAAGAGCATGACCGGAAGAAACTTCCAGAAGGGCGATTCCTACACCTTCGGCGTGATGGTGAAGGTGTAGGAATCGCCCTTCTGGAAGTTTCTTCCGGTCATGCTCTTGGATCCGGTGATTTTTGCACTTCCGGTCTCTTTGTACTGGTTCACGAACTCCGCACCAGTGGTGCTGTCGTGTTTGCTGTTCTTGT
>JBNMGJ010000136.1:0-5028 GCA_050872185.1 Mogibacterium sp. | reverse complement strand
GTACGCTCCTTTAAGGCGTGTTATAATATAAACACGCAATCAATTATAAACCGACATTGTAAATGATTTGTGTAATCCTTCATATCCTCCGGAGCCTCCAACTCCGGGGGGATTTTTTATTTGTCATTACAGTATTCTATCTCCACCAGCTTCTGCAACATGGCAAGGACGTATTCCGGCGGGTTCCGTCTACCGCCTTCCCAGTTCTGATAGGTACGAAGAGGGATGTCGAACTTCTTGGCGAACTGGGTCTGATTGAGTCCCGTCATTTCTCTGATTTCTTTGATATTCATTTTCTTTTCTCCTTATGTGTGATATAATCAAGGTGTCAGGGGAAGGCTTGAAGCCTTCCCCATCCGATAAAACTTACTTGTTAGTAAGTTCCATCAGAACCTCAACGAGCATTTGCAAGGTGGCGTTGAGGTTTTTTAATTCCCTGATTAAATCTCTCATTTGATTTCCTCCTTTCTCTTTATTACACTTATATTATACACCCAACGGCTGTATATGTCAAGCAAAATTAGAGAAAAAGTTGCGGAAAATCGAAATTTATTTTTGCATATTATCCACCATCTGATTCAGCAGTTCGACTTGCGGATCGCTTAAGTCCGAAAGCTTGGATATCAGTTCGGCACGGATGCCGGACGAATTTTGTTCTTGTTCAGATTTAATGTGCTTAATTGCCATTGGCTGATTTTCATCAACCATTCTAATTAATTCATCAAAGGAAATTCCCATTGCATTAGCGACCTTTTGAAATGTATCAGGAGATGGGACAATTTCGTCTCCAGTCTTTGGATTTCGATTTTTTTCAAGCTGGGAAATATAGGGCTTTGATAACTTTGACAGAGAAGAAAAATCTTGCATGCTCAGCCCATGTTCATCCCTGTAAGTCTTTATTATTTCACCTAAAAACATAGTACACCTCCAAATAATGTTTAACTGATTATACATTAATGAAATAACAAGAATCAATATGTATAGTCGATTTTACAAAAAAGAGTTGACAACTAATGTATAGTCGACTATACTATCAAATAAAGGAGGGCGAAATGGAATACAGACTAAAGGAACTGAGAGAACAGGCCAATATGACTCAACAGCAACTAGCTGATAAATCAGGGGTTTCGCGCGCAACAATCACGAATATTGAACGAGAAACACAAGTCAATATAATGACTGGTACAATTATTAAGCTGGCTGACGCGTTGGGAGTTGAGGCGGAAGAACTTTTTTTTACCAAATAACGTATAGTCGATAATACGAAACAAGGAGGAAACACAAATGATTAAGATTGATGCACTGGAAGCAGCACTGAAGAGAATGAAGGAGCACGAACCGACATGGATGCCTGCTGATGTTGTCAGAGCATATAGAGACAGCGTGAGAACAGGAAACGAATTTCTGGATATTAACAAAATTGATTGGGATGTTGAAGACATCATTCCGACCCTTAAAGAAGTCGGAATCACAGAATTCACGCTGAGCGAAAGCAGCACATCCACAATGACGATATTAAACACGCTTACTATGGATGGCGCAAGAATTGAGGGAATGACAACTGTAAATGCACCATACCATGACAGCGACGACAACTGGGAAAGAATACCTGCGGTTAAGCTCATACTTATGTAGGGAAAATGAGAAGAGAATTTGTTAATGAACATTTAGGAATAACAGAATCGTACAAGATGCCAGAAAGAATGATGGAGATTCTTTTTAATCCATTTGAACGTGAAAAGATGTTCGATGCATTTCTGGCAGAGGAAGGAAATCTATCACGAGATCAATGGACGGACTACTTCCAGGATGAACAAGGAGACCGAAAGGCATTGAAGCAGGATTTCACGCCGCCGGAAATCTGCGAGATTGTCGCAGAGATAACACCGGAAGCGGAAAGTTATGCAGATGTATGTTCTGGCACTGGAGGACTTACAATAGCTCTTCATAATAGATTTCCAGGGGCATATTACCACTGCGAGGAAATCAGCGAGCGAACAATTCCGATACTTCTATTCAATCTTGCAATCAGGAATATGGATGCGGAAGTGATACATGGTGACAGCCTGGAACAGATCGTGAATCATTGCTACCGGCTAACACCTGGCGAACGTTATAGCAACATCCAAGAGGTGGAAAGGGTAGAGCCTAGGAAGTTCGGGGCCGTTGTATCAAATCCACCATATTCTCTGCCGTGGAACCCAGACGGACACGAACAGGATGAAAGATTCAAAGGGTACGAACTAGCACCGAAGAGCAAAGCCGATTATGCTTTTATACTTCATGGGCTGAGCCTAACGGACGGAAAAGCAACATACATTCTACCGCATGGAGTGCTTTTTCGAGGGCAGAAGGAAGGCAAAATTCGAGAAATTCTATGCAAGCAGAAGCGAATAGAAACAATTATCGGGCTTCCGAATAATATGTTCCGGAACACCGGAATTCCCGTGTGCATCTTGCAGATAACGGAAGAATCGAAAAACGTTCTAGTTGTGGACGCATCAGAGGAATGCGTTAAAGATGGAAAGTACAACATCATGAAGCCGGAGCATATCGATACAATTCTGGGCGCGGTCAGAATAAGGAAACCTATAGATAAGCTTTCGGCAGTTGTTCTTCCAGAGCAGATAACTGGAAACGATTACAACCTGAATATTCCGAGATACGTTGACAAATTCGAGCCGGAGCCATTGCCGGACATATGTGAATTGATGGCAGAACTCAACAAGCTGGACGATGAAATAGCAGAGACTGAGAAAAATTTATTTAAGATGATAAACCAGTTAGTCGGGACAACACCGGAAGCCGAAAAGCAGTTGGAGAAGGTGAAGAAAATAATAAAAAATGGACAATACGCATTTGAATTTGAGTGAACATCGAAAGGCAAATATCTATGAGCTGGCGGACATCGAAAGAGCTGTAAAAGGGAAAATATACCCAGCGGGATGTACGCTCATTCCATTAAGTGCAGCTACTTCGACACCGAACAAGCTGACGACAGATGAGGGCGAAATAGAGACCAGGTACGCAGTAGTGCAGCCACATATCGATGTGAATCCAGTGTACTTGTTTGCAATTATAGAGCGAGAATATCCGCACTTCAAAGCGAAATACATGACAACGATTAACCTACAATTCGGGCAGTTGAAAAACCTAGAGGTAGAGTACCACCCGAACAAAAAAACGCAGAATAGAATTGCGGAACTGTTGGAAGCGGCAGAGAAGCTGAGCAAAAAAGAAAAGTATGTAATTGAGAAACTGAAAAAAGAGAATGCATATTTTTTGGGGACAATGTTCGCAATAAATGATGGAGAAGGAGGAAACACAAATGATTAAAGCAGAGAGAGCAGTAAGACATGGAGAAGAGGGTCTGGAAGTGACAATCGACGGCAAAGGCAGAGAAATCCGCATCGAATTGGTAGCAATACTGATGGAGCTGATGGAGGGTGGATTTCCAGAAGAATGGATGAGAATAGCGGTGGATGTCGCCGTCGGTGCTAGAGAGCATATTGACGAGTGGGAACCTATGGACGTTTCCGAAGAAAAGGAAGCGGAAGACAAAGTCAGCATTGACGAACTGATGAAGATTCTGAATGAAATGAAGAAGTAGATGGAGAAGGAGGACCACAAATGATTAAAGCAGAAGGGGGACTGTATCTCACAGTCAAAGAGGCAGCGGAACGCTGGGGAATGACCTACGGCGGACTTCTGGCCATGATTCATCGGAATGAGATTCCTTACATTCAGATTGGAAAGCAGACCTACCGGCTCCGGGAAGAGGACTTCTTGCAGAGCAGCATCGCCAGAAAGCCGAAGGGACCAGTGGAGAAGTTGGCGGATAGAATTGCGGATTTTCCGGCAGAGGATATCTTCATGCTGGAAGAGTATGCGGACTTTCTGGAAAGCCGTCGAGAGAAAAAGAAGAAGGGGCAGCGGAAAGGCGAACTGGATTCTACGAAGGCGGGGCTGCCAGATGGCTGGAAGAGGCTCTGATATCAGGGTGGCTCCAACAATAAGCCGGGAATGTCCCTGCCAGGACTGCGATATTCGGGCATCGGAAGACTGTGACCACGGCATCCGATGCCCCCGAGGTTTCGCCGCATGGAAGCTGGAGCTAGAACTGAAGCACATGCAGATTAACAAAGTGAACAATGTACGAAAGGAAGAAATAAATTACGAGATGATTCGAACGGAGAGAATCCGAAGGAGGAAAGCATGAACATTATTAAGCAGTTGAGACAGCTCAAGGAAGAGGATTACGACATGTACTTCGACATCACGGAGGACATCCGGGATATCTGCATCTGGGGAATTGTAATCGTGGCTGCATATAAATTCCTGATTGCGGTCATTCAGATGGTGTGTTAATCCCTCATAGGGAATAGTCGAAACGAATCAATACCATTTTGCCAGCATCGGCAAAATGATGCAATAGGAGGCAGCGGATGGAACAGAATGAAAAATTAAGAAAACAAAAAGAAAAAGAGGATAGAAAGCGATATCGAAAGAAACAATGGCAGGACATAAAGTGGTCCGCGGAAGAAATCATTCTGAACTTCTTGTTGACGTTTACCCTGCCAGTGCTTGTATCTATTGCAACATCAGTTGTGACGGTAGTTATCCTTTCAACGCTTTTAGGATAAGGTACGTAAGAATTGTGGTTGCGACGGATACGAGAATAGGACATAAGACGCTTTGAAGTAGGAGTAATTTCATGTTTTGGAGGGAAAGATATTTCCAGCGCCAACCGTAAGGTGTTACTTGAACATAATGGCCACCTGGGTGATAGATGCAAAGATTATTTTCAAGTGAAATAAGCGCACCTTGAACTTCGGGCGGATCAAGCGAGAATTTGCAATGCTGTTGTTCCAGTGCTAGCTGAACATATTTCGGATCGGGCTTTTCGATGGGAACACAGAAAGTGTAATCCGCAGAAATGAATAGAAAACTGGTTTCGTTTTGCTGAACCTTTCGAAGGGTGCGAAGTATCTTGCGGTCATTTGAATACAGAATCATGAGTACATCTCC
>JBNMGJ010000102.1:0-6392 GCA_050872185.1 Mogibacterium sp. | reverse complement strand
GTTCCACGCTGTACATGCAGAGACTGCTAGCCAGCATGAGAATCAGCACAATGAAGAGAGAGGAAATAATCTGATTTTTCTTCACGTACAGGACTGTGGCAATAACGTTGAAGGAGTCGTATTTCGCATTCAGCCGGAACAGGTGGAAAATCCGAGCCACTCGGAGCATTCGGAAGAGGACGAATCCGGACAGGAAGAACACCGGAATAATGGTGAGAAGATCCACGATTCCGTCAAAGGAAACCAGGAACCGGAGACGGGCGCGGAAAATGCTTTTACCCGGGTAGAGAAGGTCTGCCGTCCAGATTCGGAGTATGTACTCCACGCAGAAAATGGAGATGGTTGAGTACTCCACCGTTCGGAAGAGGGTGTGAAAGGCAGCAAGCTGACTGAATGTCTCCAGAAAGGTGACCAGAATGTTCGACACAATCACGATAGTGATGAAGAAGTCGAACGCCCGGCTGATTCGGTTGCTCTTGTCGCCGATTTGAATGATGTTGAAAATCTTTTCTTTCATCTAAATTCCAGTCCTCCTCTTGTAAAACAAATTGACATCAGTCTAGCAGAAAAGCCGATGTTCTGCAAGGTGGCGGGATTATGCAACGGGAGGGTTGTAAATGGAGGGGGAAAGGAATATAATCCTGTTGGATTGGAGGTATGGATTATGAATTACGAAAATGCACAGAACTATTGGAAGAAGAAGGCGGAGACATCCCAGCGGATGGATTCCGAGACTTTGAAGACAAGAATTGCAGAATACGTAGGCGAAGGCGGCACCTGTGCGTTGGCCACGGGCACGGGCGATTTCGTTCGAAATACACCGATTGAATATTCTTACCACGACGGCTGCTTCTGGATGTTCTCCGAAGGAGGCGAGAAATTCATCGGGTTGGAGAAGAATCCGAAAGTCTGCATTGCCATCTTTGACAAGTACGAAGGCTTCGGCAAGCTGAAGGGCCTTCAGGTGATGGGCACTGCGGAGATGGTGGAACCCTTCTCAGAGGAGTACAACAATCACGCAGCGTTGAAGAATATTCCCTTAAAGGCTCTCCAGAAGCTAGAATCTCCGATGAATCTGATTAAGGTAAAACCAGACTGCGCCGATTTCCTGAATTCCGACTTCAAGCAGGAAGGGTATGATTCCCGGCAGCATTGTGAGTGGTAGGGCGAGTTATTGAGTACGGTAATAAATTGTAATTGCCCGTTTTCGTATGCATTTCTGCTTTCCCTTAAAATACGCATATATTTAAGGGAAAGTTCAATGATTAAGGGAAAGGAAACAACGGCTTCCGATGCAGGAGTCGCTGTTTTTTTCGTGGAGGAATTTTGATATAATAATGCTAGACTGTGCATAGAAATAGAAAGGAAAGATTTAGTGCCAGATTTAATTGATTTGAAATCTCATGCAGTAAGCATTGCACTTAATGTGCTCCTGAAAGATAGAACCACGGACGAGAACATTATATTTGCCACCGATGCCTATGAAGGCGTGGGCTTTGATACGCCGATGACTAGAAAAATTCTTTCCAGTAATGCGATGGACATTCGTCCCAGAGTAGCAAAGAGTATGGAAGAGCAGACTCTCCGAACGAGAAAGAGGGCAGAGGTATTCACACCAGCCTGGATCTGCAATAAGATGAATAACCATTGCGATGCAGAATGGTTCGGACGGGAGGAGGTGTTCAACGAAGAACAGGAGCAGCATTGGATTCCAACGGAAGGGAGAATTGAATTTCCAGAGGGGAAATCCTGGAAAGATTACGTGGATTCCACTCGGCTTGAAATCACCTGCGGAGAAGCTCCGTATCTTGTATCTCGATACGATGCGGCAACGGGAGACGTCATCCCGATTCAACGGAGAATTGGGATGCTAGACAGGAAGCTTCGCATCATCAACGAGAATGCGAATACTCGGAAGACCTGGAATCAATGGGTGTACCGAGCCTTCGAAAGCGTATATGGATACGAATACCAGGGCGATAATCTCCTGATTGCCAGAATCAACCTTTTGGAAACATTCTGCGAGTACACGAGAGAACGATGGGGGGAAGACCCCACGGATTCCACGTTGAAGCGGATTGCCAACATCATTAGCTGGAACTTGTGGCAGATGGATGGAATCCGAGGAATCATACCCAATAAAGGCACCGTATCGGAGCCAGAAGAAATTCCAGAAAATCATCAGATGACCCTGTTTGAATTCATGGAGGATGGAGAAGAATCTGATTCATCGCCGGTAAAAGGCGAACCGGAAGCCATCGACTGCCGAATCTACGACTGGCGGGAAGGGAAAAGCATTACATATAAAAGCATAAAGGGGGAATGATAGTATGAAATTTGATTACGTGATTGGGAATCCGCCGTATCAACAGGAGTCTGAGAATAGTAATTCAAAATCAAATGGACAGAAGCCTATGACAAATATATTTCACTATTTTCAACAACAAGCTGATGAAATATCGTCCAAAAGTACAGTATTAATATACCCGGGGGGGGCGATGGATACACCAATCTGGTAAGAGTCTGAAGGAGTTTGGAAAAACTCAGATTAATGACAAGACATTATCTACTGTTGAATTTTACCCAGATGCGAGCGACGTGTTCGGAAATGCGGCTAGTTTGTCAGATGGAGTCACAATTGTTGTAAAAGATAAAGACCATTCAGAAGATGGATTTAATTATATCTATAATAAAGGCGGAGAAGAAACCACCGTTCATGCAGAATATCCAGGCGATAAATTAATGCCATTGAATCCTTTGGATTTACCCATAATGCAAAAAGTTGATAAAGTAATGGAAAATATGTCATGGCACTGTTTGCATGATGCTATTTTACCACGTTCATTATTCTCAATCGAAAGTGATTTTGTCGAAAAAAATCCGGATAAAGTGAAATTCTTTGATGGAACAAATGTTAACTATTCGAAGGGAGAGATTAAGCTATTTACTAACGATAAGGCTGGAAAGGCAGGGAGAGCGACATGGTTTGTTGCAGATAAGAGTATTATTTCTAATAATCCAGAATATATAAATCAATGGCAAGTTGTGGTATCCAGCGCAAATGCAGGCGGACAGAAACGAGATAATCAGTTGGCAATCATAGACAATCATTCTGCATTCGGAAGATCGCGTTTAGCATTGCGTTCATTTGAAACAAAGGAGGAAGCAGACAACTTCTATAAGTATGTGAATTCATATTTAATCAGATATATGTTCTTGTTGACGGATGAAGCACTTTCATCTCTTGGAAAAGAAGTTCCAGATATCGGAAATTATAAGAGTGATAATGGTTATATCAAATTTGATGAAAATATAGACGAGCAGTTGTTCCAATTGTTTGACCTTTCAAATAAGGAAGTCAACTACATAAAAAATGTGATTGACGGACTTAGAAAGAAAGGAGATGAATAAGATGCAGACACCAAATATCAAAACAACGAAGGCCGTTGTTCCGATGATTTACGCATACACCACTCCTGAGATTCGAAGACATGATGGTTGGACGAAAATTGGATATACAGAACAAAAGGTGGAGACTCGGATTAAACAGCAGACTCACACTGCAGATGTGAAGTGGAACTTGGAATGGAAGGGAAATGCTATTTTTGAGGATGAAACGGGAGATCGCTTCACCGATAACGAATTCCACGTGTACCTTCGCCAATTGGGAGTGGAACAGGATTCAGGAGAAGATAACGAGTGGTTTCACATTACCGGTCCGGAATCTAGAATGAAGTTCTACGATTTCAAAATGGATCGAGGCATCTTGAAAACTTTAGGTGGTGTAATTCCATATCACCTTCGCAAGGAACAGGAAGAAGCGGTATCCATGACACTGGAATACTGGAAAAACCATCCCAATGGGGAATTCTTATGGAATGCCAAGCCTCGGTTCGGAAAGACCTTAGCGACCTATGATTTCTGCCAGAAGTCCGGAGCGAAGAAAGTCCTGATTGTCACCAATCGGCCAGCCATTGCCAACAGTTGGTATGATGATTATAAGAAGTTCCTAGGCACGGAATCCGGGTATTATTTCGTCAGCGATGTGAACGCATTGAAAGATAAATCTGGTATGCTTTCTCGTGAAAAATATATGGATTGTTACCTGGCAGATGAGGAGAAATATGAGAAGTGTATCGAATTCGTCAGTCTGCAGGACATGAAGGGTTCTAGGTATTTCAGTGCGAACGGGATTGAGAAATTAAGCGAGGTAGCAGATACAGAATGGGACATTCTAGTCATCGACGAGGCTCACGAAGGGGTAGACACCTATAAGACCGATGTGGATTTCGACCGCATTCATCGGGATTTCACGCTTCACCTGTCGGGAACCCCCTTCAAAGCATTGGCGAATAACAAGTTCGCAGATGATGCTATCTACAACTGGACCTATTCCGATGAACAGAAGGCAAAGCGAGATTGGGATGTTACTTCCCAGGAAGAAAACCCATACGAGACATTGCCGAAACTGAACCTATACACCTACCAGATGTCGGAGATTATTCAGGAGGAACTGAAGCAGGGGGTAGAAATCAACGGAGAAACAGAAGAGTACGCCTTTGATTTGAACGAATTTTTCAGTACGAACAACGGACGATTTAAGTACGATTCCTCTGTCGATAAATTCCTGGATGCCATGACGCTGCAGAAAAAATTCCC
Source organism: Mogibacterium sp. (assembly GCA_050872185.1). Classification (GTDB taxonomy): domain Bacteria; phylum Bacillota; class Clostridia; order Peptostreptococcales; family Anaerovoracaceae; genus Mogibacterium_A. The sequence goes on along the minus strand of JBNMGJ010000102.1, from coordinate 1,733 downwards.
ATTCTCTACACCGGAGCTCCGGGAGGAGTTGAAGCACACATTCTGGCTGCTAGACCGGGTGGAGAGTGCAAAGGCACTGGCATCTAAGCTGGAAAATCACCCCGTGTTCAAGGATTACAAGGTGATTCTGGCAGCAGGTGATGGTAAGCTGAACGAGGAAGACGAGACTAAGAAGTCTTACGATAAGGTCGTGGAAGCGATTCAGAAATACGATAAGACAATCACGCTATCTGTAGGACAGCTGACCACTGGAGTGACCATTCCGGAATGGTCCGCCGTGCTGATGCTGAGCAATGTGAAGAGCCCAGCACTATACATGCAGGCGGCTTTCCGTGCACAGAATCCTTGTATGTTCCAGAACGGTTCTAGCTATACGCGGAAAGAAAATGCTTATGTATTTGATTTCGACCCGGCAAGAACATTAACCATATTCGAAGAGTTTGCCAATGATCTGTCTGCGGACACATCGAATGGTGGAGGAGACCAGGAAATCCGGAAAGAGAATATACGGGAGCTACTGAACTTCTTCCCAGTCATTGGCGAGGATGAAAAAGGGGAGCTGATTGAACTGGATGCGGAGAAGGTCCTGAGCATTCCACGGAAAATCCGCTCGGTGGAAGTGGTTCGCAGGGGATTTATGAGCAATTTCCTTTTCCGGAATATTTCTCAGGTGTTCGGAGCTCCTCAGGCAGTGATTGATATCATATCTAGATTCGAGGCGGTGGACAAGAAGATGGGGCAGGTGAACGTGTCTCCTGAGACGAAAGAGAAGTTATCGCTGAATGAAAAGGGCGAAGTGGAACTTTCGGATGAGATGGTGATTGGTGTTACCCGAGATGTATTTGGAGATAAAATCGCTGCACCTGCGGATGAAGCAATGGAGGTAATTTCACAGATTACAGTAGAACCAGATAGAGCAAGCACCGCATTGAATAAGTTAAAAGCGGATGCCCACAAAATAACAGAAGCGATTGTGGAACAGGCGAAGAATCACTACGGTGCGGATATGAAGGCCGTAGACAAGCGTAGACTGAATTCCAAATTACAGAATGAAGCGAATTATCTGATTGATAAGGCTCATACGAATTATGTTATAAAGCGAAATGCAATTGAAGATAAACGCAAGGAGGCATTGCAATCTCGCCATGAAACTGGTCGTTCGACCGAAGAAATCAATCGAGAGCATGATGAAAAAGAGAGAAAATTAGCTGAAGGATTTAAGAAAACGCTAAATGCTCATATAGACGGCTTGATTGAAAGCTCGAAAGAAGATGTGGTGCAAACCGTAGAAACGAGCAAAAGAGAACGGGAGAAAAACGCCATCGAAAGTGACATTCGTGACCACCTCCGCGGCTTCTCCAGAACCATTCCGTCCTTCCTCATGGCATATGGAAATGAGACCGTAAAGTTGGAAAACTTTGATTCCATTATTCCAGATGATGTGTTTCAGGAGGTAACCAGCATCACACTCGAACAGTTCCGATTCCTACGAGATGGAGGGGACTACATGGATCCAGAGTCCGGAGAGGAGAAGCATTTCGAAGGACAGCTATTTGAACCAATGGTATTTGATGATTCCGTTAGGGAATTCCTGGCACAGAAGAAGAGATTAGCAAATTATTTTGCAGAGGGTAATGACGAGGACATCTTTGATTACATCCCACCGCAGAAGACGAACCAAATCTTTACACCGCAAAGAATCGTGAAGAAGATGGTAGATATGCTGGAAGAAG
>JBNMGJ010000123.1:0-5568 GCA_050872185.1 Mogibacterium sp. | reverse complement strand
GGTTTTCTGGAATTATCCAAGACCCTGAACTTCTCCAAGACAGCTCGGCAGCTGTATATGTCCCAACCTGCTTTTAGCCGGATGATTGACAGCCTGGAGAAAGAACTGGGGGTCAAACTAATTCAGCGGGACAAAGTGAATCCCAAGCTAACCCCGGCCGGACAGGTGGTACTGCGGCATTTTATCCGCATGAACGACGAGTACAACAGCCTGATGGAGGATGTAAAAAACTGTGGCGAGAAGTGGGAGTCGCTCAAGCTGGGCATCCTGGAGGACGGCATCCGCACCAGCAACACGGGAAAGCTGATTCGAACCTTCGTGGAGCAGCACCCGGAAATCGACTTCGACTTCGTCAACACCACGGAGTCCGCGGCCTTCGACCAGATTCGGGATGGAGAGCTGGACTGCGGGATTCTAGTACATTTTCCAGGTATCTACCAGGAGGTGCTGACGGGAACGGTGATTTCCTGGGATCACGACTGCGTTTTTATGAATCGGAATAACCCCCTGGCGAAGAAAGAACAGCTGTCGGTTTCGGATCTCAAGACAGAGGGCTTTGTGGTGGTGGACGAGTCCCAGTCCCGGTTCGGATTCAACCGGACCATGGGGCTGTGCCTGCAGTACGGCTTTGCGCCTCACATCGCCAAGAGCGTCTCCTCCGTCACCACCGCCCTTCTGGAAGTGGACATGAACTACGGCATCATGATTCTCCACAACTCCATGGAGGAGATTGCCGGGCCGGAAACCGTGGCCATTCCACTGACCGGGGAGCCGGACCTGCCGATTCGATGCATCCAGCGGAAAGACAGCACCAACCCCGCCATGGAGAAGTTCCGGGAATACATTGCGGAGAAGATTCCCCAGAAGAAGCCGGAGCAGATATAGGAGCCGTTGACGGAACAGCGGTAAAAGCAGCTTCCTTCGGCGGAGGTATTCCGATTTCTGCATAACCATCGGCGAATTGAACCGAAAGGTTATGCTTTTTGTGCATAATCTTGTTACAAATTTAGCATTTCCCAAAGAGGGACAAAAGGGATATTATGAAACCATCATAAATATCCTTTTTTTATTGCACGAAAAGCAAACGTGCCGGTAATGCGGTAGAAATGGTTAAGGTTCAAATACACATAGGAGGAAAGTAAATGAGAAGAAGCGAAATGCTGATGAAGAACATGGAATACATCGGCTACAACGATCTCAACAAGAAGCCGGGATTCCAGATGGGAATGCATCGCACCGAAGATGGAAGATACTTCATCTACTCCGCATGCTTCCGTGATAACGGTTTCAACATCATCGAGGTAACCGATCCGAAGAACCCAGTATCCAAGTGGGTTGAGGGTGAATGGATTAGTGAGATTCACGACGGTCAGTCCCTGGCAAAGATTCAGGTTGCCGGCGGAAAGCTGATTGCATGCTATGGCGGAACAATGCGTGTTCTGCATGGTACCCACGAGCAGCCATACTGGGGTGGAATCCGAATCTACGATATCGAAGAGGATCCATGGAATCCGAAGTACCTGGGTAAGTTCGAGTGCGAAGATGGCCCAGGCGTACACAGAAGTTACTATGATGGCGGAAGATATGCGTACCTCATGGGAAGTAAGAGAAACTACATGGGTTACATTCTCCGTATTGTCGATCTGCAGGATCCAACCAACCCGGTTGAGGTTGGAAGCTGGTGGGCAGATGGCCAGTACCTGGGTAACAAGAAGGCTTCGGAGATTCCAGAAGTGGGAACTGAGCCATTCATGAAGCTGCCGAACGGCCACGCAATTACCGTAAAGGACGACGTAGTATACGCAGCATTCCCGAACGTTGGATTCTGCCTGATTGACGTCAAGGACAAGACTCGTCCAAGACTTCTGGGAAATGTTCCGCTGAACCCACCGTTCTCCAACGGCCAGTCCGGCGCCGCAGTTCACACTGCAATGCCTCTAGGCGACCGTCCGTTCGCAATCGTTACCACTGAGGGTGAGCGTCCTTGGTACTTCGATCCGAACAGAGAAGAGGGCATGTTCCACAAAATCACTAGCCAGCCGATGAACATCATCGGAATGGTGGAAACCAGTGACATGGAGAATCCATCTCTGATTTCCGTATTCCCTTATCCGGAAGTTCCGGAAGAATACAAGAAGTGCCATGGTGAGAACTTCAACATCATCGACGGCCAGCGGGTGGTATTCGGACCACACAACATGTACGATGCGGCTCCACAGGATTGTCTGGAGCAGAGAGACGACAGAGTCTACAACTGCCACTTCCAGGCTGGACTCCGGGTATACGATGTTTCGGATCCATTCGTTCCGAAGGAAATCGCATACTTCATGCCACCGGATCCAGAAGGCACTTGGTTCGACATCGAGGATGGAACCCTGTTCCCAGGACCGCATGTTGGCATCGCTGAAGACGTTCTGGTAGACGACCGCGGATACATCTACGTGGACACATATCAGGATGGTCTGTACATCGTAAGATGCACTGTATAATTGAATCGCTCTGTAAAAAAATACGAATATAGAGATTAGTCATTTTATTTCGGTCGGCAGAGCATATGGGGATACGCTTTGCCGGCCATCCTTATTTACGATAAAACAATCCGTAGGACTTTCGGCCCGGCGAAACCGGAAGTCTCAAGGGGTACGGAATTTGTTTTTATAAAAGAAGAAAAGACTAGACACAAAGAGAGAATAATTCAATGGTAGGTATTATTGGTATTATTGTAGGTATTGCCGTACTGATTTACGGTGCATACCGGGGCGTATCCACGATTGTTCTCGCACCAATCAGTGGACTGATTATCGCCGCATTCAACGGAATGAATCTGCTCACCACATTCACCGACACCATGCTTCCAGCGGTTTGCAACTATGTAACCGCTATGCTGGGACCGGTTCTCTGCGGATGTATCATCGCAGCACTGTACAATAAGAGCGGCGCTGCCCTGTCCATCGCAAACGCACTGTATGACCTGTTCACCATGCGTGCTCGCAAGAAGGCAGCAGCTGGAGAAGACGTTGTGATGAGCCCAATCATCTCCATCATCACCGTATATGTAATCGGTACTGTACTTTCTTACAGCGGAATGAACCCAGTTGTTCTGATGTTCATCCTGTTCCCGATTGCAATGGACCTGTTCGAGAAGTCCAGAATTCCGAGAGAAATGGGCCCGGGCGTTGTACTGGGTGCTCTGGCAACCGCGGCATGCAGTATGCCGGGAACCACTTCGGACCAGAACGTTATCGCCGTACAGATGCTGAAGACATCTCCAATGGCAGCTGTAATTCCAGGATTCCTGGGCGGTGCACTGGTTCTGCTTCTGAACATCATTATGATGAACGTGATTTCCAAGAAGGAAATCGCAAAGGGTCACGTCTACACCGCACCGAAGGCCATGGCTGGACGTCCAACCGACGTAAAGACTCCGCACTGGTTCATCTCCCTGATTCCGATTGCGTCCACACTGATTACATTCAACGCATTCGGTTGGAACATTCTGGTAGCAATGGTTCTGAACATCGTTCTGGCACTGGTTCTGTTCTTCCCGTACTACGGAAAGATTGCCGGTCTCAAGGAACTGCTGGAGCCGGTTGGAAACCAGTCCACTATGCTGGTTCTGCAGGTAGGTCTGCTGGGCGCCATCGGTGGCGTAGTTGCCGCATCTCCGGCATTCCCAGTACTGACCAAAGCACTGCTGAACATGAACTGCCCGGCAATGTTCAAGGTTGTCATCGCCATCGCACTGATTACCGGAGCATCCGGTTCCGGTCCTGCAGGACTGTCTGCATCTCTCCCATACTTTAGCCAGACCTTCACCCAGATGGGTGTTAGCCTGAGCGCACTGCACAGAGTATCCGTATTCGCATCTCAGACTTTGGATACCCTGCCAACCAACCCGGGATACATCATCGCAACCGGAATCGCCGAAGTGGACATCAAGGATTCGTACCGTTACGTATTCATCACAACGGTTCTGAACACCACCATCACGGCACTGTTCGTTGCACTGATCCTGACCATTGCACCAGGACTTGCGTAAGCAATCAAGACTACAGATTAAAGAGGGTAACAATTATTCGAGAACCCCGGAATCCAGGACTTCGCCACCTGGGTTCCGGGTGTTTTGATGTGTTCACACAATCCCCACCGGAAAACCCTTGCAGAATACAATTTTGATGGTACAATACCCGTACACAAACCAATGCTGGGGGAAATCCGGTCTTGAATGAATAGAAGGAGTGAAATCATGACAAACACAATAGATACAATGACTGCAGGGCAGCGGGAGAAGTTGCTGCTTGAGTACGTGGAACGTCTGACCCAGGGAGAGGACCTGGAATCGGTACGGGGGGACTTTCTGGAGAATTTTCGAAATGTGGACGCTCTGTCCATCGCCAATGCGGAGCAGCACCTCATCTTAAGCGGGGTGCCGGCAGAGGATGTGGCAAAGCTTTGCGACGTTCACTCCGCACTGTTCCACGGAGCAACGGAGCAGGAGCGAATTGCTGCGGAGCCAGCGGCTCCAGTGTCTGGAATCCAGGACCGCAAAGCCGCCGAGCTTCGGTGCGCGGAATTGCTCCAGGAACCGGGGCACCCGCTGAACATCGTGGACCTGGAGAATCAGGCCCTTCAGAAGCAAATCGATGTGGTTCGAAGCAGCCTCACCGCTGGCGTCAACCCGGACCTTCTTCGAGAAGAGGTGAATGCACTTCGGGCCATCGGGAATCACTATTCCAAGAAAGGGGACATCTTCTTCCCGATGCTCAAGCAGCGCTACAACATCACCGGCCCATCCGACGTAATGTGGACCGTGGATGACGAAATCCTGGCGGAGCTCCGGAGCCTCCTCCGCTTCCCGGACAAAGACGACTGGAATCACCGGCTGGAAGCTCTCCTGACCCGAATGGAAGAGATGATTTACAAAGAAACCGCCATCCTCTATCCCATCTGCGTTCAGTTCTTCCAGGACTCCGAGTGGCAGGAAATCAGCCGGGACATGAAAGGTTACGACCTCTGCCTTCTGGATTCCGCACCGGAGTGGCAGGAATCCGATGCACCGGATTATCGAACTATGTATGGGGTAAAAGAAGCTTCCGCCACACCGGACACCTCCGGGGAAAGGGAAGTTGTTTTTAGCGGAGGACACATGACCGTGTCCCAACTGGAAGCCATGCTGAACACCATACCTATGGAACTGACCTTCATCGATGATGAAGATGTGAACCGCTACTACAACGATGACGGGAAGCCAAAGCTGTTCAAGCGCCCCCTCAGTTCCCTGGACCGTCTGGTGTATCTGTGCCACCCGCCGAAAATTGAACCCATGGTTCGCAAAATCCTGGAACAATTCAAGTCTGGGGAAAAAGACGAGGTGGGCATCTGGATGAACAAAGCCGGGGAAGACGTCTACGTGAACTATCGCGCGGTTCGGGATGCAGCTGGCGCTTACGTGGGCGCCCTGGAGTGCATCACGCGGATGAATTTCGCCCGGGATCACTACATGAAATAGAATATACAGGCCTACCGCATGTAGGCCACCGCATGCCGATGACGAGAGAGGCCCTGGGC
>JBNMGJ010000012.1:0-20768 GCA_050872185.1 Mogibacterium sp. | reverse complement strand
CCAGTGCGCCGACGGCGAAGACTTAGCGTACACCTTATAGGATGTGGCAAAATCCACTGGATCCCAGGCGAGCTTTCCATTGGTAAGGGTACGGATGCAAGGGGTATCCAGGGTAGTCTTGCGTGGGGCTACGGAGTCAACGGACTTTTCATTTCCAGTTTCCTCGGAATTTTTCGGGTTCGTGCTTTCTTCCGTTGATTTGCTTTGACCGGAATCTTCGGTGTCTACATCCTTCGCGTCTGCTTTCGGTTCTTCTTTCGATGATGTAGAATCCGACAGGTCGGAATCCTTTGAATCTGGACTTGGTGCGCTGCTGGTTTCATTTGATGCAGCGGCCGGAGATTCCGAATCTGCAGCATAGGCATCCAATAAAGCGAAATTACCAGATGATACAATAGTTATAGATAGCAGAACTGCAAGAGTTCTTCGAATGTTCATATAATGTTCTCCCCCAGTATCATAATATTGTGTATTATTAACACAGTTATTATGACATTTCCTATATACCTTCGTCAAGGAAAGGGACATTTCGTAAGACACTTCTTTAAACCTTGTTTGATTGTAGATTGAAGGTCTCTGTGCTATAATCATAATAATTGTAATAATAATTTGGAGGATGGAATGAGCGAGAACGAATACAAAGAGATGAGAGGAAATTTTATCCACGATATTATCGATAACGACTTGGAGACGGGAAAATGGGATCACATTGCTACCCGTTTTCCGCCGGAACCAAACGGCTATCTGCACATCGGACATGCCAAGTCCCTGTGCCTGAATTTCGGTACGGCCATGAAGTACGGTGGTACCTGTAACCTTCGTTACGATGATACCAACCCAATTAAGGAAGACACGGAATATGTAGATGCCATCGAGGAAGATGTGCACTGGCTGGGATTCCAGTGGGACAAGCGCTTGTGGGCATCGGATTATTTCGACCAGATGTACGAGGCCGCCATTTCTCTGATTAAGAAGGGAAAGGCTTATGTGTGCAATTTGACTCCGGAGCAGATTAAGGAATACCGCGGTACGTTGACAGAGCCGGGCAAAGAAAGTCCTTACAGAAACAGAACCATCGAGGAGAATCTGGAGCTGTTTGAACGGATGAAGAACGGAGAGTTCGGTGACGGTGAGGCAGTGCTCCGTGCGAAGATTGACATGGCTTCCGCCAATATCAACATGAGAGACCCGATTATCTACCGTGTATCTCATACGACTCACCACAACACCGGCGACAAGTGGTGCATCTACCCGATGTACGATTTCGCCCACCCGATTGAAGATGCCATTGAGGGAATCACACACTCCCTCTGTACACTGGAATTCGAGGATCATCGCCCGCTGTACGATTGGGTACTGCAGGAAGTGGGTCTGTGGAAGAACCCACCACGCCAGATTGAGTTCGCCCGTCTGAACATCACTCATACGCTGATGAGCAAGAGATACCTTAAGCGCATGGTGGATGAGGGCCACGTGGAAGGTTGGGATGACCCGAGAATGCCGACCATCGCCGGAATTCGCCGGAGAGGGTATACACCAGAAGCGGTTCGCGCCTTCTGCGACGAAATCGGTGTGGCAAAGGCTAATTCCACGGTGGATATTGCACAGCTGGAAGCGGCAGTCCGGGAAGACCTGCAGAACAAGGTACCCGCACTGAACGTGGTCACTAATCCGATTAAGGTGATTGTCACCAACTATCCAGAAGGTGAGATGGAGATGTGCAAGGTGGAGAACAACCGGAAGGTTCCGGAACTGGGCGAACGAGAGGTTCCCTTCGGCCGGGAGCTGTGGATTGACGGAGATGATTTCATGGAAGAACCGGTAAAGAAGTACTTCCGCCTGTTCCCAGGAAATGAAGTCCGTTTCAAAGGTGCTTATTACATCACCTGCAACGAGGTCATCAAGAACGAAGACGGTTCCATCAAGGAACTTCACTGTACCTACGACCCGGCCACCAAGGGCGGAGATTCTCCGGACGGCCGCAAAGTCAAAGGAACTATTCACTTCGTCGAAGCTAGTACGGCGGTACGCATTCGTATCCGCGAATACGGCTATATGATGAACGAAGATGAAGAGGGAAATCTGGTATTCAATGAAGATTCTCTCCATGATACGTGGGGCTATGCAGAGCCATCGGTTCAGAATGCACAGCCAGAAGATCGGTTCCAGTTCTTCCGCAAGGGATATTACATTGCGGATAAGAAGCTGACAACCGAGGATGAAAAAGTATTCAACAGCATTGTGGGACTCAAGAGTTCTTGGAAGAAGTAATCGAGGAGAAGACATTTGGATGCAATTAATCAGGTTGTGAATTCAATATTGTCTCTGGCAAACACCTACCCAGTGGTGGCGAAATATGTCACCACTGGGCTTCGGTGGATTTTTGTGCTGCTTGCAGTGTGGATTCTTCTGATGTGTATCATTTCTCTGCTGTCTACTCGGGCGACACCGGAGGTGTGGGGCTATCTGTACGCAGAGGGAGGAACGGGAATTCCCATTACCCACTGGGAGAATATCGTGGGACGGTCTTCCTCGGTGGATTTACGGATTAAGGACAAAACCATATCCAAGAGTCAAGCCCTTTTAATTCGGCGCTCCGAGACCCAGTGGATGATTAAAGATCTGGGTTCCACCAACGGAACCACGGTGAACGGACATAAGCTGATTCCTGGCAGGAGGTACTTGATTGAACCGGGAGATAAGATTCTCTTCGGTGGTGTCAAAGCCACCTTGGCCTCCATCAGTCTGGAGGAAACCCGGAACAACGAGGAACTTCGGATGATGGACAAGGAACCACTTGCTCCATGGTCGGCGCTCCTTGGAATTACAGCGTTCCAGATTCTTACCGTGATACAGCTGATTCTGGGAATGGGCACGGATATCACCGTCAAAGCATTGGGGTCCATTCTGCTCCTGGGCGTGGTGATGTGGGTCTACGTACTCACCGGCAAAGCCATGGGACGAAAGGGATTCGAAATCGAACTGATTGCCTTCTTCATGTCCACCATCAGCTTGGCCATCACGGCGTCCTCTGAACCGGAACGAACCTTCACCCAGCTGGTGTCGGTAATCATTGGACTGATAATGTTCTTTGGAATTTGCCTGTTTCTTCGGGATTTGAAACGAACCGAGCGGATTCGTCCAATCCTTGCCGTTGTTTCGGTGATACTTCTCGCCTTCAACCTGGTCTTCGGCCAGATTAAATACGGCGCGGCCAACTGGGTCTACATCGGAAGCTTCGGGTTCCAGCCATCGGAATTGGTCAAGATTGTATTTATTCTGGTGGGTGCAGCCACTCTGGAAGAGCTGTTCCAGAAGAAAAATCTGTTGATGTTCGCATTATTCTCCTTCTATTGCCTGGGATGCTTGGCAGTGATGGGAGATTTCGGAACCGCGCTGATATTCTTCGTGGCCTTCCTGATTATATCTTTCCTGCGAAGCGGCGATTTGTCCCGAATGATTCTTACCGTGGTGGGAGCCGGTCTCATGGGACTAATGATACTTCGTTTTAAACCTTATATCGCAGACCGTTTCGCCATCTGGGGCCACGTATGGGACGACCCGGCCAATGCCGGATACCAGCAAGTGCGTACCATGTGCTATAGCGCCGGAGGCGGCCTTCTGGGACTGGGTGCCGGAAACGGTTCTCTTAAGACGGTAGGGGCGGCCAACACGGACCTGGTATTCGGTATGGTGACCGAGGAGTGGGGACTGATTATCTCGGTTCTTCTGATTCTCTGCATCATAACCTTGTGTGTGTTTGCGGTGAACTCCATCATGGCGGGAAGAAGTACTTTCTACACCATCGGCGCCTGCGGTGCCGCCACCATCTTCCTGTTCCAGACCATGCTGAACGTGTTCGGTGCGGTGGATTTATTCCCGCTGACAGGCGTAACCTTCCCATTTGTATCCGCTGGAGGAACGAGTATGATGGCCTCATGGGCCATATTGGCATTCTTCAAAGCCGCAGATATGCGAAAGGATGCCAGCATTGCCATTAAGAAATCTAAGGTAAAAGTATCTATTCCGGATTCCAAGGAGGAGTCCGAGGAGTTCGAAGAATTCGAGGAATTCGAGGAACAATAAGGAGTCATTCATGCGTAAAGTAGAGCGAAGAGCAACAATATGTCTGCTTCTGGCAGCGGTTCTGTTCCTGGGAATCGCTCTCTTCGTATGGCGTTTTGTCACCCAGGGAAAGACCTGGGCCAGCTTCTACGGGAATCAGCAGATCTATACGGATGGAAATTTGAACCGAGGAACCATCTACGACCGGCATGGAACGAAACTCCTTTCCTGTGATAAAGACGGAGCGCATTATTCCGACGATTACGAACTAAGGCGTGCCACTGTACACGTAGTGGGAGATACCTCTGGAAATGTGGCCACCGGTGCAATCAATATGTGGAGTGGGGACCTGATTGGATATGACCTCCTGAACGGAACTTATGACACGTCATCCAATGGAAAGGAAATCAAATTGACCATTGATGCGGAGGCCAACCGCACCGCCTACGAGCATCTATCCGGAAAGACGGGAACCGTGGGCGTGTACAACTACAAGACTGGCGAAATTCTCTGCATGGTCAGCACACCGACTTTCGATCCGGCGGAGAAGCAGTCGGATTCCGATAATAGTGGAGAGGACTCAAAATACTTCAACAACTTTCTGCAGGGAGCCATGACACCGGGATCCACTTTCAAGCTGGTGACGGCAGCAGCGGCCATTGATTCTCTGTCGGACCTGGATTCCTTCTCCTTCACCTGTGATGGAACCAATAAATACGGCAGCGATAAGATTACCTGTACCTCCGCCCACGGAACAGTGAACTTCAAGCAGGCCTTGGCGGTATCCTGCAACGGTGCCTTCGGTAAGTTGGCCAGACAGGTGGGAGCTACCAACTTGGCTACCACCACAAAGAAAGTGGGACTGACGGAATCGGTGGATGTGGATGGAATCAAAACCCGTGCGGGCTCCTTTACCTTCCCAGATGACAATGCGGTGAACCTGAGCTGGGCCGGCATTGGGCAGTACGAGGATCAGGTGAATCCTTGTGCCATGATGGTCTATGTGGGATCCATCGCCAACGGAGGAGAAGCTATTCAGCCAAAACTGATGAAATCTTCCAGCTTCCTGTCCTCTAGCAGTTCTGGAAAGTCTCTGGGAAACTACCTGGATCAGAGCACCGCCGATGAACTCAAATCCATGATGAAGAACAACGTCAAGGTAACCTATGGAGAGTCCAATTTCTACGGTTTGGATATCTACGCAAAGTCCGGAACTGCAGAGACCGGAAAGGGCGAAGATGCCTGGTTCGTGGGTTTCATTGACAATGATGATTATCCATTGGCTTTCGTGGTATGGGTGAAGAACGGCGGAACTGGATATGCCACTGCAGGTCCAATCGCCAATGACGTGCTGAACAAGATTATAAGCGATAACGACGCCAGTGAATAAAATATTGTCTTTGTTTAAACAAACAAAAAAATCAAGAAAAGCATTGACAATTCATCAAATTGCTATATAATGAAGTAAGTCAACTGAATAAAACCTGATTCGATAGAGGTTGCGGAGATCAAGAGTACCGATTCACATACGCAGAGGATGCGGTGATTCGGGAAAGGGAAATCCGCCGAAGGCCCTAGCATCCTACAGCGAAGGCCTGGGACGTCGCAGAATATGCGATGGACTGTCACACATGTGGAGCGCTATCAATGGTGACTTTTTTAAGTGTTGTTTTACCACCCTTAAGGAAGATAAATGGAATGCCATGGATACGTTTCAGACGTTATTCAGGGCTTTTTTATTTACTTTTACTACGAAATGCATCCGACTTTACAAGGGGTGCGAAGAAAGAACATGGGAGGTTACAATGACACGTTCTATTCGAAATCGATTGAGCTTTATCATGGGGCTGGCTCTTCTGACCATCGCCTCAATGCCGATTCTGGGATTTGCGGCAGATAAGGCCAAAGAACCGGCTTTGTACGCGACTTGGATGTCCGCACTGCCACCGGTAATTGCTATCTGCTTGGCACTGATTACTAAGGAAGTATACAGCTCGCTGTTCATCGGCGTTCTCACCGGTGCAGTACTGTATGCGGGAGCGGATTTCTCCGGCATCATGGAACATCTGCTGAACAATGGAATTATCGCATCCCTGACCAGTGCAGGTAACGTGGGAATCCTGATTTTCCTAGTAATTCTGGGAATGTTCGTTGCCATGATGAACATGAGCGGTGGCTCCGCTGCTTTCGGTAACTGGGCGTCCACCAAGGTAAAGAGCAGAAAGCACGCACAGTTCACAACGATTCTGCTGGGAATCCTGATTTTCGTGGACGACTACTTCAACTGTTTGACTGTTGGAAGCGTAATGAAGCCACTGTCCGACAAGTTCAATATTTCCAGAGCGAAGCTGGCATACTTGATTGATGCCACCGCAGCCCCGGTGTGCATCATCGCACCAATTTCATCCTGGGCGGCAGCCGTATCCGGTTTCGTACAGGGGCAGAACGGACTGTCCGTATTCATCCGGGCAATTCCGTACAACTTCTATGCTATTTTTACCATCGTAATGATGTTCTCCATCGTTGCCATGGGATTTGACTACAGCAAGATGGCTATCTATGAAAAGAATGCTATTGGGAACGGCGACCTTCTCACCATCCACGAGAATCTGGCTACTCAGAATGAGGAAATCGCTGTGAACGAGAAAGGACACGTGTCGGACCTGATTCTGCCAGTAGTGGTTCTGATTATCTGCTGCCTGATTGGTATGATTTACACCGGTGGATTCTTCAGCGGTACTTCCTTCGTGGACGCCTTTGCTAACTGCGATGCGGCTGTCAGCCTGTCCATGGGAAGCTTGGTGGCACTGATCATCACCATCGTATACTACTGTGCTCGCCGGGTACTGTCCTTCCACGACTGCATGTCCTGTGTTCCGGAAGGGTTCAAGCAGATGGTATCCCCAATCCTGGTTCTGACATTGGCATGGTCCCTGAAGAACATGACCGACAGCCTGGGACTGGCACCATTCGTTGCAGCAATGGTTAAGAGAATGCCGGAAAGTGCCATGGTTCTGATTCCGGCAGTGCTGTTTGTCATCTCTTGTGCACTGGGATTCGCTTCCGGTACATCTTGGGGAACCTTCGGAATCCTGATTCCGATTGCACTGGCTATCACCAAGTCCAATCCAGATATGATGATTCCGGTTATCTCCGCTTGCATGGCCGGTGGTGTCTGCGGAGACCACTGTTCTCCAATTTCCGATACCACCATCATGGCATCGGCAGGCGCAGAGTGCAATCACATCAGCCACGTAGAAACTCAGTTGCCATATGCACTGACTGTTCTGGTCATCTCCGCAATCTCCTACATTGTTGTTGGATTCACGAAGACCGCAATTCCGGGACTGATTGTGGGCCTGGTACTCTTGTTCCTGTTCCTGAACTTCATGAAGAAGCGTCAGCTTCGTAAGGATGCTGTAGCGAGAAGCGAGGCGTAGGATATAGTAGAATAACATGTTCGTAAAATAGGGTAGAGTTCGGATAGCCGTAAGGCGATCCGAACTCTACCCTCGTATTCGTTTTCCTTAAAATAGTTTAAAACTCCTGCGAGCTGGTATATACTACAAAGGAGAAAGGGGGAGACACCGATGAACGAATGGGAAAAGAAATATACCACCGAAGAAATCTTAGATTTAATTAGTAACCATGATGGATCAAAGACTTTGGACCTTAGTAAGTGCGAAATCAAAGACGCAGATATTTCCGGATGGGATATTCCGGAAAATATTAATTTCGAGTGGACGGTTTTTGAGAACGTGAACATGGAGGGAACGAAATTTCGGAAATGTGACCTAAATCACGTCTGGTTCAAGGAATGTAAGACAAAGAGAATTACCTTCTGGTACTGCGATGTGCAGGAAGCGAATTTCCGATGGATGGATTTCGAGGGAGCGGATTTCTCCGGGTCCAATTTCCACTGCACTTTGTTAGAGTATGCAAATACGGAGAACATTACGGATAACGATGATACGAAGTTCTTTCGACTGGCATGTCCAGAGACGGGACCATTCATTGCTTGGAAATGTTGTACCGAGCTCCGGGTGGTACAACTGCTGGTTCCAGCGGATGCGAAGAGGGTATCTGCTACAGCGGAAACTTGTCGCTGCAGCAAGGCGAAGGTTCTGTCCATCAAGAGCATTGACGAGACTAAGTCTTACGATTGGGCTCAGTCCACGGTAGACCCAGACTTCTACTACGAAGTGGGAAAATGGGTGGAGCCTGCCAATGGGTTTGAAGAAAATCGTTGGATGGATTCATCTCAGGGAATTCACTTCTTCATGGAAAGACAGCAGGCGGTGGATTATCAGTCGAAGTAGAAAGTGAGAATGAATGAAATTTTCGGATTACAAAGATGATATCGTATATGGTTTTAACACGAGAAAGGGTGGTGTGAGCTCAGGGGTATATGAGTCCATGAATCTGAGCCTCACACTTCCGGATGATCCGGAGAAGGTTCAGAAGAATTATGAACTCTGGTTACAGAGTCTGGGTGTTTCTCCAAGGGATGTAGTGATGGGCCTTCAAACCCATACCAACCATGTGGTGCGAGTGGATGAAAGCAACAAGGGGCAAGGACTTTTTCGGAAGCGAATGAAGGATGTGGATGGACTCATCACCAACGTGCCTGGTGTGGCGTTGGTCACCTACCACGCAGATTGCACTCCCGTGTATCTCTACGATCCGGTGAAGAAGGCCATTGGAATGGTTCACGCTGGGTGGCGAGGGACGGTACAGGAAATCTCCGGTGTTGCCGTTCGGAAGATGGAAGAGGAATTCGGTTCCAATCCAAAGGACATGGTGGCCATGATTGGCCCTTGTATTTCTCAAGAATACTTTGAGTGTGACCGAGACGTAGTGGATGCAGTCTACGCCATGTCGGTGGATGCGGAAGAGATGATTTCCTATGATGCGCCTACAGGAAAGTATCATGTATCTATCGCCGGCGTGAATCGACTTGTGCTCCAGGCAACAGGAATCCTAGAAGATAATATCGACATGGAGGATACCTGCACTTATGGCAATCCGGAACGCTATTACTCCCACCGCCGAGATGGAAAGCAGCGGGGAGGACATTGTGCGTTGCTAATGTTGTGCAATTAGAAACACTTGTGATGATAGAATTGAAGAATCTAATATAAATAGAATTAATTGATATACTACGCATATCAATTAATGAGGAGTCTTGACAGACTCCTCATTAATAAACAATTGTCACTGTTATGATATGTGGGAGGTATATCAAAGTGGGAAGAAAGAAAAGAACATACATTCTTGTGTTAGCTATTGCTGTAGTTGCTGTCTCTGTTCAGTGCTCTTTTGCTAGTAGTAAAGAGCATTATTTTGGAAAAACACCGCGAGGACAAAAAATATATTATACAACGTCAAACGTAAAGGCGCACAATATACGGAAATACGGAACAAAATTATCGAAATCAAACTGGAAAAAATTTCAAAAGGGAACGGTTGATGTTGCCATATCATTTTTTCAGAAAAAGGTTGGGATTACATACACAGTGGTAACAACTGCATTGGGGCTGATGCAAGATGATAGGGTGTCTGTACAATATGGAACTAGATTTTTCGCAGATGCGCAAATGCACTCTATCAAGGAAAGAACATTCTATATCTATGAGGATACGAAGCATAAGAGAAAGCGTGTTGTATATACGGATCAATATGGAAAGGGTGACTTGCTCTATTATGTTGATCCGGTTGGGAAAAATGTTCACGTTACAAGAATTAAGAAAAAATGTAAATATAACATTACGTTTAAAACAAGGTGTTTTGACAGCAAGTCCTACATCAAAAAACGTTGTGGAATCAATTATAATCACAGATCTAAAGAAGTGTGGAATTTAGATGATCAGATTCTATTCCAGACATTAGAATAGGAAGAGGTAAACATAATGAAGTGCAAAAATTGTGGCGAAGAAATGGTGCTGGGTTACATTAAATGCAGAGATGGCATCTGTTGGTGTGAGAAGCCAAGTCCGGTTACGGCGATTCCATCACTTGGGAAAAATTCCATTCCATTGGGAAACAACGAAGGAAACTTGCTCTCTGCAGGCACTGTAGTGGAAGCCTATCGATGTGAAAAGTGTAGAGATATTACAATACACTATTAGTATTCGGAATAAACAGTCGCAATTCACAAAACAAGTTGAAAAAACATCTCGAATGCGGTATTCTAAATGGAGTGTAGAATTTAAAGCAAGGGGAGTGTTATTATGAAAATTACATGGATTGGACATTCGTGTTTCAAGATTGAAGAGGACGGCTATACGCTGATTATCGACCCGTATAAGGATGATTATATTCCAGGCCTGGCACCGGTAAGAGAGAAAGCCAACCAGGTGCTGAAGAGTCACGATCACGATGATCACAATGCAACCGATAATATCGAAATTGTGAAGGGCAAGGCTTCTCCGTTCAAGATTTCCACCATTGAGACATATCATGATGGAAATAATGGTGCAGAGAGAGGGAAGAACCTGATTCACATCATCGAGACCAAGACGCAGCGTGTGGCACATCTGGGCGAGTTGGGTTGTGAACTGACCGATGAGCAGATGGGTCAGCTGTATCAGGTAGATGCTCTTCTGATTCCGGTGGGCGGAACTTACACACTGGATGCAGCCCAGGCCGCACAGCTCACTGTAGATTTGGATGCAAAGCACACCATTCCAATGCACTACAGAAGCCAGGAGAGCGAATTCGGTCTTCCGGAGCTGTCCACTGTCTACGATTACACACTGCGCCTTTCCGGCGTATGGGTTAATTCCCTCCATACCATCGATTTGGATGAGAACTATCCGGCAAAGGTGGTTGTTCTGCAGCCTCAGAATATGACGAAGAAGTTCATGTCTATCGGCGAAATGGAGAAGCTGAGCACCAACAGAAAGTAATTCTCAGCGGACGAGGAGACAGGAACGACGTCTGCTTTTGTAAAAGAAAATTCGTATGTCATAAGTGACCGGGACGAACACAGAAAGTTCGCATCTCGGTCACTGTTTTTTTCTGCAAATGACAATACATTTAATCCGGAGTGTGGTATAATCTAATTAACCTAATCAAAGGAGGTCACAACAATGAAAGTTATGATCACAGCAAAGAACTACAAGCCAAGTGAGAGACTGCAGGAGAACATCGAGAAGAAGTTCTCGAAGCTGGGAAAGTACTTTGACGAGGATGTTACAGCCAATGTCATCGTGTCGAAGTTCAAGGACAAGACCAAGCTGGAGGCCACCATCAACACGAAGCAGACCCTGTTCCGGGCAGAGGAGATTTCCGACAACGTCTACGAGGCCATGGATCTGATTATCGACAGACTGTCCAGTCAGATGAAGAAGTTCAAGGGTAAGCTGGAATCCCGTTACAAGGAGAATAAGGCGCTGAAATTCGAGTTCATTCCGGAAGATGAGGAAGAAGAAGAGAATCTGACGGTTGTAAAACGTAAACAGTTCGAGCTTCAGCCGATGAACTACGAAGAAGCAATTCTCCAGATGGAGATGCTGGGACACAATTTCTTCGTATATTTCGATATGGACACCGAATCCACCAACGTAGTCTACAAGAGAAAAGGCGATGCATACGGCCTGATTGAGACATACCGGTAAGCATGTCGGCTGCGCAGCGACAACTGAGGTGAATGGCAAATAACTGAATAGTATTGCAGGCGGCAGGATTAGAACCTGCCGCCTTTTCTTGACACTGTATAACCCCTACGGTAAACTATTGACATGAGCAGAAGAACTCCGAGGAGACAAAGCGGTTCCGCTTCCAGGCGGCAGACAGCCGGTGGGCGCAGTGGACGGACCCGAGCCGCCTCCAGGGCATCTAGGAATGCCACTGGAAGCAGGCGGGCGGGGAGCCGGGCCAGTGGGCGCAGGCACGCTGTCAAAAATAGAGCGTATACCACCTCCGAGAGTCGGATACTGGATTTTCTGGCCACCATACCGGCCATGATTGTGATTCTGGTCACCCTCCGGGAAGTATTCCTGGCGGTGACGGATTCCTCCATGGATAAGAATCAGTATACGAGTTTCCCGGAGCTTTTTCAATTTGGAAATTTTGTCATCATCCTGGTGGGAATCCTCTATGTGGTGCTGTCCAATATGGTTCCGGTGAAAAAAAAGCCTCTTCTGCAGCGGAATCCGGAATTTCTGTTCTTCGGAATCTTCATGATTTGCATGGCTCTGTCCACGCTAATCAACGGAATAGACGACAAAGCCATTCACGGTCTGCCGTATCGGAATCAGGGAATTTTTCACTTCGCGTTCTACATACTGATATATTACTTCATTTCGTCGAAAGTGAAGCTGCAGCAGCTCCGGAAGTTCGTGATGATGTCCTTTCTTTTTACAGCAGATGTACTGGCGGTGTCGGCACTTGGGCATCAGTTCTTCATGAATATTTCGGCGTATTCGGGAAAGAAGGGACTGAGCGCCATATTCTTCAACAGTAACCACTACGGGTATTTTCTGGCCATGGCGCTGATGATTGCGGTGACCGCATTCATCGTGGGAGAGCGAGCCTGGGTGCAGCAGTTCGGCTTTGCTTCGGGGATGCTAAATCTCATTGCCTTGTTCATCAACAACACCTTCGGCGCCATACTGGCGTCCTTCATCAGCCTTCTGGTGGTGTTGTTCCTAGCGCTGATCAAGCTTCCCAAGAGTCGGTGGCGAGCGGTGTCAGTGGCATCTCTCATTATTGCCATCCCTCTGGCGGGAGGAATCCTCTTGAATGCCCAATTCGACAACTTTGTGGTGCTGATTCACGATATCGGCAAAATCCTATCCGGAAGTGCGGATGCGGGATCCGCTGGAACAAATCGGTGGGGGCAGTGGGTAACCGCGGTGAAGTACATTCAGGAGAAGCCGCTTCTGGGGTACGGATGCGAGGGCATGGCGGCTCGGATGATGAGCGAAATCCATATCTCCAATCCTCACAACGAGCTTCTGACCTATGCGCTGTTCTTCGGGGTGCCGGCAGCGGTGTGCTATACGGTGGCGGTGCTGATGATTTTCCTGCGGCACTTGGTGAGCGGTGCCTGGCGAGATCCCTATGCGCTAATGGCCTTTGCCGCGGCACTGGCCTATTTCATCTCCTCTCTGTTCGGGGTGGCCATGTTCTACACCACACCCTTCTTCTTTATCATGCTGGGTTACAGCAGCGGAACCGGGAAGAAGCAACGAAAACGAAGGCGATAATCGAATATTGAATGCAATCGAAAACCCTGTGCTCCCTCTTGTAGATAGAGGAAACACAGGGCATTTTGATTGGCTAAAATTATTTTCGTACAATGACTCTTGTTCCGTTGGGAACCATTTTGTACAACTTGGCGGCTTTACCGCGAGGCATATTGACGCATCCGTGGGATCCGTTGTACTTGTAGATGGAACCGCCGAATTTGGAGCGCCAGGTGGCATCGTGGAGACCGTAGGATTGTCCAATGAACGGCATCCAGTAGCTGACCCGGGTGGAGTAGCCCGTTCCGCTGAGGGTGGTGTTTCTGGACTTACTGTGGAGGCGGAAGCGGCCGGTTGGAGTTCGGGTTCCAGGGCCCCCGGTGACAACAGGGCTCTTGAATTTCACTTTCCCATTGACGTAGTATTTGACATTCTGGCTGCTGATATCCACCAGGACATATCGCTTGTAATTGTAAGGTCCGTAGCTCGCTTTCTTATATTGTTTCTTGGTAATGGCACCGGTCTTCTTGTTCGGCTTTATGGTAACGGATCTGTATTTGAATGGTTTCCGTTTCGCCTTGGCGTCGCTGCCGAAGTAATAGTAGTACTTTCCGGACTTGACCATCTTACGGGTCTGCAGTTTGCCTCCCTTGTTCACATAATAGGTATCACCTTTCCAGCGCATGCGGCCCTTCTTAATTCGTAGGACACCCTTAGAATCACCGTAGTAGTAATACTTTCCCCACTTATAGACGCCCCGTTTAATCACGCCATTACCGGCAGCGCGGTAGGTTTTCTTGGAAATCTGGAAGGTCTTTCCCGTCAGAAATGCGCCGCCATTCTGGATGTAGTACAGATTGCCGCCTGCGTTTACGAAACCCTTGGTGGTGCGAATGACGCCTTTGCTGTCTGCATAGTAGTAAGCAGAACCCACCTTGAGAATTCCGGTCATCAGGGAGCCATCTGCAGCAAAATAATATTTCTTTCCCTGGATGGTCTGAAGTCCAGTTACGTAGTGGTCGTCTGAATCGTAGTAGTAGGTCTTGCTGTTTTCCGTAATCCATCCTAGCTTGGCGGTCGGCTTTTCCGGTTGTTCTGGGTTCTCTGTCTCACCGGATTCCTTGGATTTTGAATCGTCAACAACGGCCTTTTCGTTATTTTCAGAAGACTGTTGATCGGGTGCCACCGATTGCGCTTCCGCCACCGAAGTATTCTCCGGAGAGGTTTCCGTGGTGTTTGCACTATCCGCGAAAACGCTGCCTGTCCCTAGCAGAAGGGTTAGAATCAGAAGGCTGGACACCACCAGCCGGTGATAACGGTACTTTCTTTTCTTGTTCATTTCTTTTCCCCCAATAATGAATTTAAATAATATGTTTCAGTATATCTACACATCCACAGAATGCAGTATACATGAATGGACTGATGATTTAAAGTACCCAGTAGTTCAAATCCACACGGCCACTGATGCCGCTGACCTTGCCGGAACTGGTGTACTGCCAACACTGATATTTTCCCTTGTAAGTTACCTTATCGTAGTATTGCGCCACCCATACCTTGTAACCGGACAGCTTCGTCATGTCCAGGTTGTTGTTGAGCCAGCTAGTGCTAGCGTAAATCATGGGCGTGTACCCCTTGGCTTTGACCCGGTCGCAGAAGGCCTTGATGACCTGGGTTCTTTTGGCCTTGGACAGCTTTGAAGAAGAAGCTCTTCCGGATATGTTCTCAGTGTCGATGACCAGAGGCAAGGTGAGCTTGCAGCCGGAATCCTGAACCTGTTTAATCGCGTAGTCCGCTTCGGCGATGGCCTCCTTGGTGGTGATGGCCTGGGAGAAGTAATAGGCTCCCACGTCCACGCCGGCCGCTGTGGCTCCCTTGATGTTTCCTTGGAAAGTGCTGTCCTTGTTTCGAGATCCGTTCTTCGTTCCGGAGTACCCGCAGCGCAGAAAGGCGAAACTGATGCCACTGGCTTTCACCTTGGCCCAGTTAATGTTTTTTCCCTGGTAGTAGGAAACGTCGATTCCTCGCATGTATTTCCGACTGGAAGTGGTGATGATTCCGTTTAAATCGGCGGTGTACTCATATTTTCCCACCTTGAAGGTACCGGTGCGGGCGGCCGCATTGCTTCCGGCGTAATACATATTGTCGCCGTGGAAGTAGAAGCGGTTTACATATAGCGTGCCGTTTTTTCGACTGTAGTAGCGGTGCCCCTTCCAGGAGAAGAAGCCCGCCTTCTTCCGAAGTTTCCCAGTGCCAGTGGAATAATAGTAGTATTTTCCCCACTTGTAGACGCCCATCTTGATACGTCCATCCTTTGCCGCACGGTAGGTGTGTTTTCCAATCTTGAAGGTTTTACCGGTTCGGATGTGTCCGCCTTTCCGAATATAGTAACGGTTTCCCTTCCAGGTGACAAAGCCCTTGGATTTCCGCACCTTTCCCTTGGAATTCTTGTAAAAATAATATTTTCCCTTCTTGAAGACCCGCGCTTTGCTTTTGGATTTCTTGGCAGTCTTCGTTGGTTTCGTCTGTGCAGGCTGTGCCGAGGACGTTTTCTTTTTCGTAACTGTAAATTTCATGCAGACGGTTTGATTTACGAGAATCTGGTAGGAGCCGATGGTTTTCGTATCCAAGGTATAGTAAGACGAATCATCCGGTGTGAGCACTACATCTTCTTGGGTTTCCGTATTTCGTTGCAGGACGGTCAACGTAGAATCTGCCGCTTCAGGTTCTGGGGTAACCTTCAGATACACTTCGGCTCCCTGGGTAAATTCCACCGATGACTCCGCATCTGCGGTAACCAAAGCATTCGGGTTGGTTCTGTCCGATGTGTACTGCAGAATATAACTGTCATCCGCAAAAGAGGGGAGGGCAGTAAGCACCCATACGGTGAGTATCAGCAGCGTGCGTATTCCATAGCGTCGGAAGTTATGTGGCGTGGGGATGTTCATTCAGAAATTATCTCCTTATCATCTAATAATTATTGTCTAAACAGATTAAACATAATTCATGTCGCAAGTTCCTTACATTATAATACAGGATGTTACAAAATCAAAGGATAATTCGCAAAACAAAAGAAGACCCAGCAGGGCGCTAGATCTTCTTCCGTAAGGATTGCTCCTTATAATATATAGGGCTTTATGATAGCGTATTAATAGTACCAGTAGTCCATGTCCACACGGGTACTGATGCCACTGACTCTTCCGGAGCTACTGTACTGCCAGCACTTATAAGATCCACCGTAGGTGACCTTGGTGTAGTACTGAGCCACCCACACGTAGTAGTTGGACAGCTTGCTCATAGTCAGCTGATTGTTCAGCCAGCTGGTGCTAGCATATATCATCGGCGTGTAGCCTTTGGCCTGAACTTCTTTGCAGAAGGCGCCCACCGCTTCGGTGCGCTTCGCCTTGGAAAGTCGGCTACTGGATGCCCGAGCACCAGAGAGATTTTCTGTGTCAATAACCACCGGATAGGTAACTTTGACACCGGATTTCTTAATCTGGTCGATGCAGAAGTCCGCTTCTTCTTTTCCTTCCTTTGCGTTGATGGCTTCGGTAAAGAAGTAGACACCCACATCCAGTCCGGCCGCCTTGGCTCCCTTGATGTTCTTCATGAAGGTGCTGTCTAAGTACAGCTTACCATTGGAACTTCCACGGTACCCGCAACGGATAATGGCGAACTTCACGCCAGATGCTTTTACCTTGGTCCAGTTAATGGGATACTGGAAATAGGATACGTCAATTCCCTGGGCCTTCCCAGTGTTCTGGGTGATGATGCGCCCAGTGGAAGTGGTCTTGTAGGTCTTACCGCTGACTTTGAAAGTACCCGTTTGAATCGCACCGGTAGCGCTAGCATAGTATTGATCCCCGCTGACGGTGATGAACCGGTTCTGGTAAATCTTGCCACCAGAGGAAACGTAGTATCTGTTTCCGCCGTAGTTCACGAAGCCTGGTGTGGTCTTCACCCGGCAGTAGGTAGAATCTCCATAGTAGTAATAGGAACCGTACTTGAAGATGCCTTTGCCCAGGCGTCCAGTGGAGTAGGCTTTGTAAGTGTATCCGGAAACCTTGAAGGTGTGTCCCCATTCAATCTTTCCGGAGCTATTTACATAGTAGCGGTTTCCATTCCAGTTCACGAAACCCGGTGTGGTTTTCACTACGCCATTTTGGTCCGCATAGAATCGTGAAACGGTTCCGTAGAGGAAAACACCGGTGCCGATGCGTCCTGTGGAGTAAGCTTTGTAACGCTTTCCGTTCAGCTTCAGCGTACTTCCGGTATGAATCTTACCGCCCTTCTTCACATAGTATTTATTTCCTTTCCAGGTCACAAATCCTGCAGAGGTTTTCACCTTGCCACTTCCTGTACTGGAATAGTAATAGCTTCCATCGTGTGAAAAATATCCTTTGACCAGACGACCGTTCTCATCAAAATAGTATTTGCTGCCGCTGATGGTGGCAAAGCGATCCTTGTAATACTTTCCCTTCGCGTAGTAATAGTACTTTGAAGAGCCGGAAGTCTTCCAGCCCGGCACGGTGCTTGTCTTGGTTGCGGCCTGTGCTGGAATCAGCGAAAGTGTGCATAGAAGCACGGTCAGAATCAGGATTCCGATGACGTGAGTCTTGATTAATTTCTGAGTGTGTTTCTGAATCATAAAGTCCTCGTTTAATGTTCTTTCTTACACGTTTTCTAAAAAAGTGTATAAAAAATACCCTCAAGCCCGGGCCCTACTCCGGACTGAAGATGTGTTCCGATATGACGCCCCCCTAGAGAGCGTATTTAATCTTACAAGAAGGATAATACCATCAATAAAGATAAAATGCAATAATATTATTCGTAAACTGGCAGAAATATTTTATCGGTTAACTTGTTGACCCTGTATATATGTGCTAAAATCACACTATATTGAGGTGATTGAAAGTGAGATATATCAGATATTGTAAGAATTTAATGACGGCAAGCGTGTTTATTCTGCTGAACCGATTGATGGGAATTTTATTTCCGGTAAAAGAAAAAAAGGCCATGTTCATTTCTGACGTGCGTGCCGAAAACGGTGGAAATCTGCTGTGCGTCTACAACTCGCTGGGTGATGAATATGAGAAGGCGACTTATTTCAAAGCCGACCGGAGATACTGGAGTTCCTTCGGAACCTTCTGCCGAATGGTGTACGACATGACCACAGCAGAGGCAATTTTTCTAGAGGATTATTTCCGGTACACATCCTACTATAAAGTACGGGAAGGGCAGAAAATCTGTCAGCTGTGGCACGGTGCCGGCGCCTTCAAGAAGTTCGGGTACAGCCGGGCAGAGGGAAATGAGCACATTCGAATTCACAAGGGATATCGGAAGTACACGAATGTGATTACCAGTGCAGCGTGCATTAATCCTTGCTATCAGGAGGCATTCGGGGTAACGCCGGACAAGGTCCAGGCCACAGGAATTCCACGGACGGATATCTTTTTCGATGAGGAATATGTAGAAAATGCCCGCAAGAGACTTCGGGCAGCCTATCCGGAGATGGAGGGAAAGAAGGTAATTCTTTTTGCCCCAACATATCGGGGACTTCGTGCCGACGATGCGGGATACGACTTCAGCCAGATTCCATTGGAGCAGATATACGAAGCGCTACATGAAGAGTACGTCTGGGTGTTCAAATGGCATCCGGCGCTCTACAATAATATTGCGAACGGAAAGGTTCAGACACCGAATTTCGGGAAGTATCCAGATTTCTTCTTGGACCTATCCGCGGAGCGGGAAATTAACGATATTTTGACGGTGACCGACGTAATGATTACGGATTATTCTTCGGTGATCTTCGATTACTTTTTGACAGGTGGAAGAGTGGTCTATTATCCATATGATTTTGACACGTATTACAACGGACGCAGTTTCTACTTCGACTATGAAGACTATCTGTATGGGCCGGTGGCAAGGACGCCGGAGGAACTGATTCAAACGATTCAAGCGCCTTCAGAGGATGAGTCCGAAATCCGGGCACAATTCGGAAGGCGATTCATGTCCGCCTGCGATGGACACTCCACCGAAAGAGTTCGGGACTGGGTATTTGACAGGAGGCAGTAATGGAAATGATTTTGCGAATCGGAATTGCTGTTCTGAATGGAATCTATGCCATCCATAAGTTGGCGCCAACCCGAAACCGCATCGCCATGATTAGCCGGCAGAGCCGAACCTTATCGCTGGACATGCAGCTTCTCAAGGAAGAGTTGGAGCGGCAAGATTCCAACGTGGAGGTAGTGACGCTGAACCGAGTGATTCCACCGGGAATATTTGGAAAAATCGGCTATCTCTGGTATATGATTACCACGGAAATGCACGTAATCGCCACGTCCAGGGTAGTGATTCTGGAGGGATATTGTATCAATGCCAGTGTGCTTCACCATCGCAAGGAACTCCGCATCGTGCAGATGTGGCATGCACTGGGAGTCTTGAAGCAGTTCGGATATCTCGCAGTAGGTACGGAGGAAGGGCACAGCGAGAAATTGGCTCGGGCCATGCACATGCATGCGAACTACAACGATGTTATCTGCAGCAGCGAGTTCTGCAAGCCTTTCTATGCACGTGCATTTCATTTTCCGGAAGAGAAGGTGACGGTATGTCCCCTTCCCCGGACGGATCTTCTTCAGGATGAGGAATACCATGCAGAAACGAGAGGTAGCATTCTGGAGAAATATCCGGAGCTAGGGAACGGTAAAAAGAATATTCTCTATGCCCCCACCTTCCGGAAGGGAATCGATATCACAGAACCTTTAGATGCTTTATTCGATGCGTTCAACTTCGAGGAATATAATCTGATTGTGAAGCTCCATCCGGTGGACCAGACGGCGGTGCAGCGGGAGGAGGTTTTCCGGTGCCCGGAGTTCAAATCCATGGAGCTTTTCAGCATTGCGGATGCCATGATTACGGACTATTCATCCATCATGTATGAGGCGGCGGTGGCGGGCCTTCCGGTGTATCTCTATACATATGATTTGGAAGAGTATCTGGAAAGAAGAGGATTCATTATTGACTTCGAGAAGGATATTCCGTTGAAAAAGCATAGCAGCCCGAAGGATTTGGTGTCTGAGATGGAAAGCAATCTATCCGGTGCTGCCGGGGAAATGTTAGCGTCCCAACGGGATTTTATTCGGAAATACGTAGAGCCAGGAAGGGGAAACACTTCCAGACTGGCGACCTTAATATTGCATGGGGAGAAGTCGGAATCTTGAAAGAACCGTGCATATAGGATATAATTACATGATTGAGCTCTAACTAGAAGAGGGAGGAAATGAACATGGTATATGGTGTAATTCTGGCAGGCGGTATCGGAAGCCGCATGGGAAATGTGGATCGTCCAAAGCAGTACCTGCACATCGGCAAGAAACCAATTATTGTACATACAGTAGAGAAATTCATCATTAACGATGAATTCGAGAAGATTATCGTGCTGTGCCCAGCGCAGTGGGTAACCTATACGAGAGATCTTTTCAAGAAACACCTTCCGGAGACTGACCGGGTGGTTGT
>JBNMGJ010000031.1:0-13219 GCA_050872185.1 Mogibacterium sp. | reverse complement strand
GGATATTTTTCTGTTTTTGACATCTGTAGGAATCCGTGATAGTATATCCGTATCAAAAGGGATACTACCGATAGACGGTTCGCCCTTAAATGAATTGCTATTTGAAATAGCCACTCCAAATCGGGTTTATGGGGCGGCTATTTCTGCGTTTTTGATATATCCTTGCCGAATGTGTATCCGGCACCGAAGCAACTTATGCCGAAGCATAGCACTGTAATCAGATCAATGATACTCATTAGCTTAGCCCTCCTTTCCAGTAAGTAGATTCCCCGATGGGGGTCTATGTACACGAAGGGTCACAGTCCCTTCGGAAGAAGGGCAAACCGCCTACCGTATATGGTAGCATCCGAAATTGATTATATCAGAAGGATTGAAGTTCGAAAAGAGGCGAAGTCCCTTGATACGTAAGGTGTGTAAACCTTGTGTGCCATTTCATAAACACATTCCGTTCCGACCACGAAGAAATATCCCTCTCATACAAATGATTGCCAAGAACCCCTTTGTGTGAGATTCAAATATGACGAAAAGAAATATCCATCCCAAAGCAAATGATTGCCAAAGGCCCATTTGCGTGGGATGGATATTTCTTTCTTTAATCTTCTACCGAATAAGCGAATGGCAGAAGATATTTCGCCTTGGTTTTGAGTGCCTTCTCACGACCTTGCAGAATCACATCACATTCTGGCATATAGTCGGATAACATTTGACGACAGTTTCCGCAAGGCGGAATAATTTCATCACCGTTTTCTCCGCGAACTGCAACGATTGCTTCAAACTCCCTTTCTCCATGTGCAATAGCACTTCCAATGGCGACCTGCTCAGCACATGCACCGTGCAGAGAGTAGACATTTACACCGACAAATATTTTTCCATCTGCACATCGGATGGCAGCGCCCACCGTATGATTCTGATTTTCTTTGTCATAATTAGCCTGTATTACCTTGCTTGCGGAATCAATTAGTTCTTGATCTTTCGCAGTCAAAGGATAGAGTTGATTTCCCAATGTGTATTCCTCCTTCATGTTGATTTTATATTTAAAATTGTGATTGCTACTGGTATTGTATCATTAAATTTGTTTGTTGGCGAATGGGCGCCACGCGCTCGCCCAGATGTTGGCGCCCGAACAGGGAAACCGGCTCGCGGGCGCCACGTGCTCCGCCAGATGTTGGCGCCCGAACAGGGAAACTGGCTTACGGGCGCCACGTGCTCGTCCAGATGTTGGCGCCCGGGTCCAACCTACGGTTCGGCCGTCAAAGCCGGACGTATTAACGGGATGAAATCCCGAAATCTTTGACGGCGGCCCGGTCCAACTTAGTAATACGAGTAATCTTTTCTAATATGCCTAGCACAGAAGAAATATCCATCCCAAAACAAATGATTCCGTAGGATCCATTTGCGTGGGATGGATATTTCTATTTACCCAATCCTGTTCTCCACGAACTTAACGGTCTTTTCCAGCAGTTCCGCGGTAAAAGGACTTTCCGTATCTCGGTCGAAGTCGTGCTCTCCAGCGGCAGCGATGTATTTGACCGGATGGTACTTGGCGGCCAGGGCGTTGAACTCGGTGAAAGGTACATCGTTGTCTCCCGTGCTGTGGGCAGCGAACAGGGGAGCTACCAGCGTGTCTTTTAAGCGGAGGGAGTAGTCAAGGAAGAAGTACTTCTCTCGGCCGCTGTAGATTAGGTCTTTCCACAGCCCTTTCTGGCGGGCGTAGACGTAGACGCTGTAGTGGGTTTCCAGAGGACCGTTGCAGTGGGGCTCCTTCGGCAGGGAATCCAGGCAGGATTCCGGCACCGCCGGCAGGCTCTGATACCAATTGCTCGGTTGGTCGTACCAGCCGTCGGTCAAGAATCCGTATCCATAGTAGGACAGGATGCCTGCCGGCTGGGTTACGAGTTCCTCGGAGGCTCCCGTTAGTAGCGCCAGGTAGGCACCGGCGGAGCGGCCCCACAGGAAGTACGGAATCTCCGGAGTTGTCCCATTCGAATCGGCTGTGATTCCAGCAACCTTAAGAATATCTCCATAGTGATTCACCGACTGAATTACATCCGCCATAATTTCCGGAATCCGTGCCGCCGGTGCCAGCGGGTAGTCCAGGGCGATGATGGCATAGCCGGCCTGGGTGAAGGTATTCCGGTGCAGTTCCGGAAGATCCTCACGGTTTCCATATAGTAATCCACCTCCGTGGAGATAGATGAGGGCGGCACGAACCGGTGCCGAATCCTCCCAGTAGACGGTGGCTTTCTTCTCAAAGTCGCAAGGGGTGATGGTGTGTAAATCCACAGTTGAAGTCTTAAGCATGACGAATTCCTCCATAGAAAGATACCGCTACCGGGATTTCGAATTTGTAATCCATAGCCCGTGTCCAGGCAAGTGCGGTTATCTTTAAAATTACTGGTTTTAATAATGTAATAAAATTTTATAAACTTTTATTTTTTTAATTTTACTCTATTGAATGATGAAATGTCAAACTTGTTAGAAATATCTATTTTTCAATATAAAATCACCAAAAACATGGAAATATACACAATTCGCCGGAAAATCTAGAAAAATGAATCAAAAAATCTATATTTTATCCGGAAATAAGTCCCGATTTTAATACAAATATCTTTAAATTTGTACTTGCAAAATTGGTTGAAAGGTGGCATTATTGAAGTGTAAAAATTGGTTGACCACCTGAGAGAAATTCAAGACGAATATCAGGCAGATCATCACAAATTATATATCAGAGATTGAAAGAGAGGTTATTTCAATGAGTTATCTGAACAACAACACAGGCTACAGAGAAACACTGCTGTCCACAAGATCCGTATGTAAGAAAGAGAATTACGTCATTCTGGAACCGGACGGCATCGTAAAGAACGCAATCCCGGGATATGAAAACTGCGACACCACAATTCTGGGTTCCCCGGCAATGGGCGCAGATTTCGCAGATTACATTTCCACCGTTCATCCGGGCGGCAAGAACGACGCCATCGGCGGAAACGGCATCGAGTCCTTCCTGTATGTAATTAACGGAAAGCTGACCGTTAAGAATGCAGATGAGGAAGCAGAGCTCACTGAGGGTGGTTACATCTACTCTCCGGCAGATAAGCCATTCAGCTTCGTTAACAACAGCGACGAGGATGCGTTCGTATACATCTACAGAAGAAGATACGCTGCACTGGAAGGTCTCAGCGCACACACCGTTGTTGCCAACATCAACGACACCGAGTGGAAAGAGTATGAAGGCATGGCAAACTGCCACAGCAAGGACTTCCTGCCGGCTGCAGAGGATTTCGGTTTCGATATGAACATGCATCTGCTGAAGTTCAAACCGGGTGCATGCCACGGATACATGGAAACTCACATCCAGGAGCACGGAATGTATTTCCTGCAGGGTAAGGGAATGTATCGTCTGGACGACGAGTGGATTCCGCTGCAGAAGGGCGACTACGTATTCATGGATTCCTATGTACCACAGGCTTGCTACGGCGTAGGCACAGAGGACTTCATCTACATCTACTCCAAGGACTGCAACAGAGACGTTGCTCTGTAAGTAGAAACACATCGCTATCCAATACAGGTTCGTGATTCCACGGACCTGTATTCTGTAAAAATAAGTTTATTCGGGATGAGATTCCCAATTATTCGGAGGTATCATAAGTGAAATTATCGAGAGAAGAACTGAAAGGCCTGATGAAGAACAAGCTGATGCAGGCAGGTCTGCATGAAGATCATGCGGAAACAACTTCTGAAATCCTCATGTGGGCACATGAGAGAGGTTATTACTCCCACGGCGCAGTTCGTGTAGAGTACTACAGCGAAAGAATCTTCAAGGGCGGCATTACCGTTGAGCCTAACATCACATGGAAGCAGACAGGTCCGTGCTCCGGTATCCTTGATGGAGATAACGGTATCGGATTCGTTGTTGCGAAAGAAGGTATGGAGAAAGCCATTGAGATGGCGAAAGAGAACGGTATTGCAGTAGTTGGAATGGCAAACCTGTCCCACAGTGGTTCCATCGGTTACTACACCGAAATGGCTGCTGATCAGGGCCTGTGCGCAATTTCCTTCTGCCAGTCCGATCCGATGGCAGTACCTTACGGTGGTGCTGAACCATATTATGGTACCAACCCAATTTCCTTCGCTGCTCCAACAGCAGACGATCGTAAGGTTGTATTCGACATGGCAACAACCGTACAGGCATGGGGAAAGATTCTGGACAAGAGATCCAAGCATCAGGAAATTCCGGCAGACTGGGCAGTAGACGAGCACGGTGCTCCGGTTACTGATCCGCACAAGGTAAATGCGCTGGTTCCAATCGCAGGCGCAAAGGGCTACGGACTGATGATGATGGTAGACATCTTCTCCGGAATTCTGCTGGGCGTTCCGTTCGGTGGACACGTAAGCTCCATGTATCACGATCTTTCCGAGGGAAGAAGACTGGGTCAGATGCACATCGTAATCGATCCAGAGAGATTCTGCGGAGCAGAGCAGTTCATGAAGACCATGTCCGCTTGCCTGGACGAGATTGGCGAGATTAAGCCGGCTCCAGGATTTGATAAGGTAAATTACCCAGGCGAGAGAGCGAAAATGAGAATGGACAAAGCGTACGCAACCGGCGGTGTAGATGTTGCAGATGAACTGGTAGAATACCTTAAGGGAGAGCCGATTCACTTCAACAGATACGACCACAAGAACCGTTTTGCGGACTAATTAATAGATTTTATAAACCGTTACTTTTGTAGGGAAATAAGGAGAGACTTAATGTTAAAGACAATCGTAAAAGCCGGAAGCTACCACGATTCCGTAACACTGATGCTTCTGACCAACGCAGTCTCCACCGTAGAAGGTGTTAAGAAGGTTTCCATCATGATGGCAACCCCTGCGAACAAAGACATCTTCAAGCAGAGCGGACTGGAGACCGAGGAGCTGATGGCAGCTACACCGAACGACATGGTAGTCGTTGCAGATGTAGATGAGGAAAGCGTTCTGGACACTCTGATGGAGAAGGTAGACGAGTACTTCGCAAAGGAAGCAAACGCAGATTCCAAGAAGGAAGGCGCTACTGCTGCAAAGTCCTGGGATCAGGCACTGGCTCAGATGCCAGATGCAAACCTGGCTGTAATCTCCATTCCGGGAGCATATGCTGCACTGGAAGCAGAGAGAGCACTGGACGAGGATATGAACGTATTCATGTTCTCCGATAACGTAACGATTGAAGACGAGAAGAAGATTAAGGATAAAGCACACGAGAAGGGTCTGGTTGTAATGGGCCCAGACTGCGGAACCGGAATCATCCAGAGTGTTCCGATTGCTTTTACCAACACTGTTAATCCAGGATCCATCGGTATCATCGGTGCATCCGGAACCGGTATCCAGGAGCTGACCACCATCATCGACCGTCTGGGCGAAGGTGTTACCAATGCCATCGGTACTGGCGGAAGAGACCTGTCTGCAGAAGTAGGCGGAACCACCATGCTGGACGTAATCGATGCCATGGAAGAGGATCAGACGGTAAAAGTACTTGTCGTTATCTCGAAACCACCGGCAAAGGAAGTCAGAGACAAGGTTGCAGCAAGACTGAGCGTATGCAAGAAGCCAGTTGTATGCCTGTTCCTGGGCGAGAAGCCGGAATATTACGAAGAAGGATTCTATCAGACCTACACACTGGACGAGTGTGCTCGCCTGGCTGTTAGCCTGGTAAGAGGTCAGAAGGTAGAAGAGGGCACTGTGGATTGCGACAGAAGCCAGTTCTTCAAGAAGGAAGATAAGAAGACCATCAAGGCATACTACTCCGGCGGTACACTGGCAGGAGAGTCTGCAATGATGATTAAGGAAGCGCTGGGACTGCAGGATTGTGCTCATCAGGAAGGCTTCAAGCTGAACGCAGACGGTAACGTAGTTATCGACCTGGGTGATGATGTATACACACAGGGTAAGCCGCATCCAATGATCGACCCGAGAACAAGAGTAGAGTGCATGGAAGAGGCTGTTGACGATCCAAGCACCGGCGTTATCCTGTTCGACGTGGTACTGGGATATGGTTCCCACGAGGATATGGCAGGGGCGCTGATTCCGGCGGTTAAGACTCTTCAGGAGAAGGCTGCAGCACAGAACAGAAAGGTGTTCTTCGTTGCAGAAGTATGCGGAACCAGAAACGACTTCCAGGGATACGATGAGTCCGTTGCAAAGCTGAAGGAAGCTGGCGTTATCGTTGCAGAGACCAATATGCTGGCTGCAAAGACTGCACTGCAGGCAATCGGTTATGACTTCGAAGTAGAAGAGAAGGAAACTCGTCCGAAGGAAGTCAGAGAGTGCACACCATCGGCTCCATCCGAGAAGCTGGTGAAGATGCTTTCCAGCAAGCCGAAGGTAATCAACATCGGTCTGAAGAGCTTTGCAGAAGTTACTGCGAAGTTCGGATGCGATGTGGTACAGTACGATTGGATGCCACCGGCAGGCGGAGACATCAAGCTGATTAAGGCACTGAACTTCCTGAGAAACTACGAAGGATTTGATATTGACGAAGCAAACCGTAAGGTAATTGCAAAGGTTGTTGCAGCACAGCCAGTCCTCAAGGACAATGTTCCAGCAATGACCGTAATTCCACAGCTCAACGAAAACAACGGAAAGGTAATCCTGCACGCAGGTCCGCCAATCGAATACAAGGATATGCCTGCAACTGTACAGGGTTCTTGTGTCGGCGCAGTTCTCTTCGAGGAGTGGGCAGATAACGAAGCAGATGCTCGCAAGCTGCTGGAGTCCGGTGAGATTAAGTTCATCCCTTGCCACCACTGCAACGCAGTAGGTCCGATGGGTGGAATCACCACACAGCACATGCCGGTATTCGTTGTACAGAACGAGACCGATGGCAACTACGCATACTGCCAGATGAACGAAGGTATCGGTAAGGTACTGCGTTTCGGTGCATACTCCGAAGAGGTTGTGAACCGTCTGAGATGGATGAGAGACGTTCTGGGCCCAACACTGGGAAGAGCCATCCGCTCCCTGGACAACGGTCTGGCAATCAATCCGCTGATTGCAAAGGCAATTGCAATGGGCGACGAGTTCCACCAGAGAAACATCGCTGCATCCCTGTGCTTCTACAAAGAAATGGCTCCAATCATCACCGATATGGATATGCCGCAGGATGAGAAGTCTTCCGTTATGAAGTTCCTGGCAGATACCGACCAGTTCTTCCTGAACATCATGATGGCAACGGGTAAGGCAATCATGGATGGTGCAAGAACTCTCACCGATGGTACTGTTGTTACTGCAATGTGCAGAAACGGAGTTAACTTCGGTATCCGTATCGCAGGTATGGGAGACGAGTGGTTCACCGGTCCGGTTAACACACCACAGGGTCTGTACTTCACCGGTTATGACGGCGAGGATGCTTGCCCAGATATCGGCGACAGCGCAATCACTGAGACCGTAGGTGTTGGTGGTATGGCCATGATCGCAGCGCCAGCTGTAACCAGATTCGTTGGTGCAGGTGGATATGAGGATGCTCTCAACACAAGTAACGAGATGACCGAGATTACTATCGACAGAAACCCGAACTACATCATCCCGAACTGGAACTTCAGAGGAACCTGCCTGGGAATCGATGCAAGACTGGTTGTGGAGAAGGGAATCACTCCGGTAATCAACACGGGTATCGCCCACAAGGTTGCTGGATTCGGACAGATCGGTGCAGGTACTGTACATCCACCAATCGAAGCATTCCAGAAGGCCGTTCTTGCTTACGCAAAGAAGCTGGGATTTGAGGAATAATCCATCGCAGACTGCGATTAGAGAATTAAGAAGATAACTTCAGTAACGGCCTGAGCAATCTCAGGCCGTTACATATATAAGGATATTTATGGAGGACAAAAAATAATGGGCAAGAAGATTGTCATCGCTCTGGGCGGAAACGCACTGGGAAATAACGTAGAAGAGCAGCGCAAGGCTGTTGCACACACTGCAGGTGTTATCGTAGACCTGATTGAGGAAGGTCACGACTTGATTGTTACCCACGGTAACGGACCACAGGTAGGTATGATTCAGAATGCGATGGACATGCTGGCAAGATCCAACCATCAGTATGGTGAAGTTCCGCTGGCATCCTGCGGCGCAATGAGCCAGGGTTACATCGGAATCGACCTGCAGAATGCGATCAAGTACGAGCTGAAGAAGAGAGGCATCGACAAGAAGGTTTCCACCATCATCTCCCAGACACTGGTAGATGAGAATGACGATGCATTCAAGAACCCAACTAAGCCAATCGGTCGTTTCCTGACCAAGGAAGAGGCAGACAAGCTGGCTGCACAGGGTGTATCCGTTGTAGAAGATGCTGGAAGAGGATATCGTGAAGTGGTTGCTTCTCCAATGCCAAAGAGAATCTGTGAGCTGGGTACTATCCGCACTCTGTTCGAAGCTGGCCACATCGTCATCACTTGCGGAGGCGGCGGAATCCCAGTTGTGGACCACGACGGTGCACTGGTGGGTGCGCGTGCCGTAATCGACAAGGATAACGCAAGTAGCCTTCTGGCTTCCACATTCGGTGCAGATTACCTGGTAATCCTTACCGCTGTAGAGAAGGTTGCCATCAACTGGGGTAAAGAGAACCAGGAATGGCTGTCCGATCTCACCGTAGATCAGGCCAAGGAATACATCAAGGAAGAGCAGTTTGCGAAGGGTTCCATGCTTCCGAAGGTAGAAGCTGCCATCCGTTTCGCTGAATCCGGCGAAGGCAGAAACGCTCTGATCACACTCCTCGAGAAGGCAAGAGAGGGAATCAACGGGGAAACCGGTACAGTTATCCATAAGTAATCCTTCTTTTACAAATAATACGATATAGAAAGAACAGAGGAGTAATTATACATGAATATACCTGTAAATTTCTTAACCTGGATAATGGCTTTCCTGCCGATTATCGTGCTAATCGTATTAATGATCAAGTTCCACTGGGGCGCCACGGAGGCTGCCCCGGTTGGCTTGCTTATTACGGTTTTTTCGGGCCTGCTGGTGTACAAAGCAGACCTTACCACCATTGCGGTGGAGAGCGCCAAAGGCATCTGGAGCGCGCTGGTCATCCTGCTGATTATCTGGACGGCCATCCTCATGTATCAGGTGGGAGACGAGGCGAAGGCCTTTATCGTCATCAAAGAGGGCATGAGTAAGCTGCTTCCGAACGAGCTGCTGCTGGTGCTGGCTCTGGGCTGGATTTTCGAAAGCTTCCTGCAGGGTATCACCGGTTTCGGCGTACCAGTTGCAGTAGGGGCACCGCTTCTGATTGGAATCGGAGTGGCACCAATGTATGCCATCATTATTCCCCTTTTGGGTCAGGCCTGGGGTAATACTTTCGGAACTCTGGGTGCAGCCTGGGATTCTCTGGCAGTATCTGCTGGAATGCAGGTGGGCAGCCCGGAATACTACAGAGCTGCTTTCTGGGCGGCCGTGTTCTTGTTAGTATGGGATTTCCTCACCGGTATCATCATCTGCTGGTTCTACGGTAAGGGTAAGGCGGTAAAAAAAGGCCTTCCAGCTGTGCTGGCGATGACCGTAATCGGCGGCGGCGGCGAGCTGGC
Source organism: Mogibacterium sp. (assembly GCA_050872185.1). Lineage (GTDB taxonomy): Bacteria > Bacillota > Clostridia > Peptostreptococcales > Anaerovoracaceae > Mogibacterium_A. The sequence continues at coordinate 3,662 of JBNMGJ010000031.1, read as the reverse complement.
TCTTTCTCAGGTGAACACCACGCTGAGTAACTTCATCCCTGCAGTCGTGTGCCTGGTGGTACTGATGCTCATGGGAAGAATGAAGATGTACCGGGATGAGTGGAAGATTGAGGATTCCAAGATTATGATTCGCAAGGAGTCCGAGGCGGAGACTTTGGATATGCCGAAGGATATGACATTGGTACAGGCATTTGTACCGTACGTACTGCTGTCTCTTATGACGATTATCGTTCTGACGGTAACGCCGGTGAACAATCTCCTGAGCAAATTCCAGATTAGCATTTCGGTACCGGAAACATCCACCGGATACGGCTATGTCAATGCGGCATCCGATGCATTCTCGCCAATCGTGCCTTTCACCCATGCCAGCATGTTCCTGTTCCTGTCCGCCATCATCGGACTTTGGTACTATAAGAAACACGGCTGGATTCAGCAGGGTGGCACCAAAGCGATTTTCGGTCGTTCCATCACCATGACTATGCCATCTGGTATGGCGGTAATCGGACTGGTTATCATGTCCAAGATTATGAGCGGAACCGGTCAGACCGTGGTTCTCTCTCAGGGAATTGCCAATGTACTGGGAAATAAATACCTGATTCTGGCACCGTTCATCGGACTCTTGGGAACCTTCATGACCGGCAGCAACATGAGCTCTAACATTCTGTTCGGCGACTTCCAGATGACCACATCCTCCCTGCTGGGAGTGAATGCATCTGCAGTTCTGGGAGCACAGACCGCAGGGGGTGCGATCGGTGCGGCAGTGAGTCCGAGCAAGATTATTCTGGGAACAACCACCGCAGGATGCCTGGGTAAGGAGGGCGAGGTCCTCAAAACCATGCTGATGTTGACCATTCCGGCCACCATTGCCATCGGACTGTTCTTGTTCCTGGTATTTGGTCTGTAAGAGAAGGGCGGTAATATAATGGAAAAGAAAAGTTTTTGGTCTACGAATGCAGGGGCACTGACCATTGCATTCATTATTACAATGATTGGATTTGCCCTGATTCTCATCGGCGCAAATCACGGAACAACGGCGCTGACAACGGTCGGATTCGTGGCTGTTGTGGTAGCGATGTTAATTTCACCGATTAAAGTTTTTGTCTTAGACAGAAGAAAGTAGGAGGAATGAAGATGGAAATTGAGATGATTACAGGAAGAATCGCTCAGGATCTGGAGTATCTGAAGAAGTTCACAGCTACACCGGGAGAAGGCTGCACAAGACTGCCTTTCACTAAGGAAGCTCGAGAAGCCGTGGATTATCTGAGAAAGACCATGGAAGAAATCGGTCTGGAAGTACACGAGGATGAAGCCGGCAATGTAATCGGTATCCTGAGAGGTACAGATCCTTCCGCACCTTGCGTAATGTCCGGATCTCACTACGATTCCGTTATTCACGGTGGTAACTACGACGGTATCGGCGGAGTGGTTTGCTCCATCGAGATGGCTCGTCAGATTGTAGAAAGCGGCGTACAGCACAAGAGAGACCTGGTTGTGGTTGGTTTCAACGACGAAGAGGGTATGCGTTTCGGTACCGGTTACTTCGGTTCCGGTGCAATTCTGGGACACAGAGATGAAGCATATACTAAGCAGTTCAAGGATGCGGACGGAATCTCTATTGCCGAGGCAATGAAGAGCTATGGATTGGATCCGGCAAAGGTTTCGGATGCTGCATGGAAAGAGGGTTCCATCGGTCACTTCGTAGAGGCTCATATTGAGCAGGGTCCGGTACTGGATCAGAAGAAGCTGGAAATCGGACTGGTAACCGGTATCGTTGGAATCCAGAGATACATGGTAACGGTTCACGGAAGAGCAGACCATGCAGGAACCACCCCAATGGACATGAGAATGGACGCAGTGGATACCGCATCCAAGGTTATCTGCAAGATTGCAGACTGGGCAAGAGAGAAAGCAGATGGCACCGTTGCAACGGTTGGTTTCATGAACGTTACACCAGGTGGAATGAATATTGTTGCGGAGAAAGTAGAGTTCACCGTTGACATTCGTTCCATGAACAATGATAATATTAATGATATCGCAAGAAGAATTAAAGCAGCATTGGAGCGCGAGTGCAAGATTATGGGCGGAAGCTTTGAGATTGACACTAAGCTGGTCATTGAGCCAGTTGCTCTGGATGCAGACATGCTTGATACACTGGAAGATTCCTGCAAGGAGAGAGGATACTCCTACATGCGCCTTCCAAGTGGTGCAGGTCACGATTCCCTGGAAATCGGCCAGCAGCTTCCAACGGTAATGCTGTTCGTATCCAGCAAGGACGGCCGGAGCCATGCGCCGGTGGAATTCAGTAAGTACAGTGATCTGGCAAAGGCATCCGTACTGATGACAGACCTGGTAGAGAAACTTCTGGACGAATAAGCAAAGAAGATAGTGCAGATAGATGATCGAAAAGTCGAGGTTTATGATGGTAGAGGGTAAGTACAACTCTGTCCACAAGAAGGATAACATCCGCCAGATTCGGCGGGCGCTGAAGATGACACAGAAGGAGTTCCTGGAATTCTTCCTGATGAAAGAAGACGGAAAGCCGGCCATGAGCGTGGCCACCCTGTCCAATCTGGAATCGAAGGGAGGGGAACGCCTCAACGAAGTCATTAGTGCCGTCAGTTCTAGACTGCGGCTGGACAGCATGATGTTTTCCCTGGAACCACAGGAATTTCTGCAGAACCTGGAGAACTTTCTAAATACTCATCAGACAGAGGGAGAACTCTTCTACAAGAGTGAGAAGAAGGGCAACATCAGTCAGCTGGTGAATCGCTTGACTATGTATTTTGCCGACGAAATTCTAGAAGGCCGTCTCAAGAGAGGCGACCAGATTGAATCGGACCGAGAGCTGGCGAAGAAGCTCAACGTAGGAAGATCTGCTGTCCGGGAAGCATTGAAAGTGCTGGACGTCCTAGGGATGATTGACATCCGTCTGGGACAGGGAACATACATTACCAGCCGAGAGACGAATTTCTTCTCGGTACCCCTTTCCTGGTCCTTGTTTCTGGATGGTGCTCAGGTGAAGAGCATCCTTCAGGTTCGAGGTGCGCTGGAAATCCGGGCAGTGCAGCTTGCTTGCGAGTGCAAAGATGAGAACAAGTTGGCAAAGCTGACAGATATCTACTACCGGATGCAGAAAACCTTCCAGGAAAGTAGGAATAACGGAAATCTACAGCACCTTCTCCAGGATACCTTGGATGCGGACATTGAATTCCACACTTGTATTGCGGAGTGTTCTGGGAATCCGATTATCCTCTCGATGCTGACAACAATCCGGAATTTCCTGAAACGCGTCAGTGGAACTGGCCTGATTGATGAGCAACAGATGCAGGCGGTTGTGGAAGAACACCAGAAATTGTATGGTGCGATTATCAGTGGCAACGAAGCGGACGCAACCAATGCGATTATGCGCCATCTGTCCCAGTCCATGGAACGTTATCAGGTGTAGATGGGGAGATACCCTGTGTTCAAATAAGAGAAATAAGAGAAAAAAAGAGAACCTCCTGTCGCGCGATGCGTGCGACAGGAGGTTCTCTTTTTTTCTCTATCCATTTGACGGCAGGTTTCTGGGCGGATACGGGCGAGGGTTGGCGAACATCGCCTGGATTCACGAAAGTTCGCCAACCCCGGCCCAGTCCGGTTGGCGAACATCGCCCGAAATCACG
>JBNMGJ010000007.1:0-23458 GCA_050872185.1 Mogibacterium sp. | reverse complement strand
GGCGGGAACCACCTATCCGACGGATCGTCAGATGGAGGCGAAGGGTCTGGGCTTTGATTCCGTATGCCAGAACAGTTTGGACGGCGTTTCGGACAGAGATTATTGTGTGGAACTTCTCAGTGCCTTGTCGATTCTGATGATGCACTTTTCGAGACTGGCGGAGGAAGTAGTGCTGTGGTCTAGCTGGGAGTTCAAATTCGTGGAACTCAGCGACAGCTTTACCACCGGTTCCTCTATTATGCCGCAGAAAAAGAATCCGGATATGGCTGAACTTGCTCGAGGAAAGACCGGAAGAGTCTACGGTGATTTGATTTCACTTTTAACCGTACTGAAGGGAATTCCTCTGGCGTACAACAAGGACATGCAGGAAGATAAAGAGCCAGTATTCGATGCAGTGGATACCGCGAAGATCTGTCTGCAGGTATTTGCACCGATGATTCGGGAGATGAAGGCCAACGAGGAAAAAATGATGCATGCGGCGCAGAAGGGCTTTATCAATGCTACCGACTTGGCCGATTACCTGACCAAGAAGGGTATGCTTTTCCGGGAGGCTTATAAGATTACCGGCACCATCGTGTCCGATTGCATTCACAATGGGGATGTGTTGGAGAAACTTCCGCTGGAGAAGTACAAGGAGTACTCGGATATGTTCGAAGAAGATCTCTATGATGCCATTGATTTGATTCACTGCGTTCAGAGAAGAAATTCCGAAGGCGGTACTTCCGTGGAATCTGTGGAGAAACAGATTGCGTACGTTAGAGCTGAGATTCAGAAAGAAATGGAGGAGTAATCATGGGAATTAACCTGAAAGGAAGAGATTTTCTGACCCTTCTGGACTTCACACCAGAAGAGATTCGCTATCTCCTGGATCTTTCTGCGAAGCTGAAGGCAGAGAAGAAAGCGGGAGAACTTCATAAGACCCACGAAGGGAAGAATATTGCGCTGATTTTCGAGAAGAGCAGTACTCGAACTCGTTGCTCCTTCGAAGTGGCAGCCAGCGACCTGGGAATGGGAAGCACCTATCTAGCTAGTGGTTCCCAGATTGGCGTCAAGGAAACTCTGGCAGATACTGCCCGTGTTCTGGCGGGAATGTTCGATGCCATTGAATACCGTGGATTTGGACAGGACAGAGTAGAGACGCTGGCCAAGTATTCCAAGGTTCCGGTCATCAATGGATTGACCAACGAATACCATCCGACCCAGATTCTGGCGGACTTCTTGACCATTGAGGAACACTTTGGCCGTCTGAAGGGCATTAAACTGGTGTACATGGGCGATGCTGGGTACAACATGGGTGACTCTCTGATGATTGGCTGTGCCAAGATGGGACTGCACTTCGTGGCCTGTGCACCGGAGGAATATTATCCACCACAGCATCTGATTGATCAGTGTCGTGAAATCGCCAAGGAGACCGGTGCCATCATTGAGATGAACGCGGATCCAATGGACGCGGTGAAGGACGCAGATGTCATCTACACGGACGTGTGGGTATCCATGGGTGAACCGGAAGAGAAGTGGAACTACCGTTTCAACGACCTGTATCCATATCGTGTGACGCAGGAACTGATGGATGCAGCAGGACCGGAGTGCGTATTCATGCACTGCTTGCCGGCTTACCATAACACGGATACTGTTGTCGGCAAAGAAGTCTGTGAGAAGTACGGTATCGACTCCCTGGAAGTGACGGAAGAGGTCTTCGAAGGACCGAAGTCCATCGTATTCCAGGAAGCAGAGAATAGAATGCATACAATCAAGGCGATTATGGCAGCGGTTATTTAAGACTGGTGTAGTCGCCGAATGACAAATACTCTAATCTAAGCAAGAGGGAGACCCGATAGGGTCTCCTTTTTGCTAAAAGGATTTTATGGAATAGAAAAATGCAACATAATTCGAATTTCTTTCATAAAATATAAGATAACGAATTGATTTTTGAGAGGGTATGAGTCATAATGGAATAGAAAATTGCAACAATTTACAGAAAACATTTGCAAAGAAGGTGTGCAATGGATATTCGAAGAGATTTTTATCTGAACAAATTGGTGAACAGAAAACACAACGGATTAATTAAAGTAATAACAGGGATTCGCAGATGCGGAAAATCCTATTTACTGAATAAAATTTTTTATCAATATTTGCTTGATGATGGTGTGGGAGCAGATCACATTATTCGATTTGCGTTTGATTCTGCGTCGGACTTGAAGTTGATTGATGAAAGTTTGATTCGTATTGACAAAGAAAAGAGAGGGGTTGATCCAGAGAAGTTCCTCACGTATATTGAGTCACAAATTAGGGATAATAAAATGTACTATTTGTTGTTGGACGAAGTACAAATGCTAGATTCTTTCGAAGCGGTATTGAATGGCTATCTTCGAAAAGAAAATATGGATGTGTACGTAACAGGAAGCAATGCGAAACTTCTTTCGAAAGACATAGCTACGGAGTTTGCTGGTCGTGGAGATGAAGTTCATATGTATCCTCTTAGCTTTTCGGAGTTCATGTCGGTGTATGAAGGAGATAAATATGAGGGCTTATCGGAATATATGCTTTATGGGGGGATTCCGTTAGTTGTCCTACGCAAAGGAGCAAGCAACAAGGCACAGATGCTGCAGAATCTGTTTGAAGAGGTTTATATTCGGGATATTACCCAGCATAATCGTGTAAAAAATATGGGAGAATTGGAGGATTTATTGAATATACTCTCTTCTTCCATTGGATCGCTGACGAATCCCGAGAAATTGAAGAATACATTCAAATCCGTAAAGCAATCTAGAATTACGGCGGCCACGATAAAAAAGTACTTGGATTACTTCGAAGACTCGTTTCTGATTGAATCCGCAGAACGATATGATATTAAGGGGCGAGCATATATTGGAACACCGAAAAAATATTATTTCTCAGACCTGGGGCTTCGCAATGCAAGAATTAATTTTCGTCAGTTTGAACAGACCCATTCGATGGAAAATGTCATCTATAACGAGCTTCGAATGCGTGGTTATAGTGTGGATGTTGGTGTAGTTCCGATAGCAGAGAGAAATTCAGAGGGGAAAGTGATTCGTAAGCGTCTGGAAGTCGATTTTGTATGTAATCTTGGTTCTGCCAGGTATTACATTCAGTCTGCCTATTCGTTGCCGGATGAAGCTAAACGAATTCAAGAAATACGACCATTTCGAAAGATCGACGATTCATTTAAGAAAATTGTAATTACGAAAGATATTGTTCCACCATATTATGACGAATATGGTATTTTAACGATGAATATCTATGATTTTTTGCTAAAAGCAGATAGTCTTGAAGGATAGTAGCAATGACAAATACTCTAATCTAAGCAAGAGGGAGACCCGATAGGGTCTCCTTTTTGCTTAGAAAAAACCAACGAAATCCCTTGAAATCAAGGATGTGACAGAAATGTCACATCCTTGTCACATCTCTGTAAGGTTAGAAAATATGTATGTGGAAACAAATTACATACTTGCAAAATAATTAAATTCTCACTCTGAACACAAGAAATTGAAGAATCGTTTATTGTTGATAAACACAAGATTTAATTTCATTAATCATTAATGTAAATAAAACCCCGGTTGAAATTCATTAAATTGAAATTGCGAATTCGAGCATTTATCATTAACCCAATCTTGAACAACAAGGAGGAAATTAGAATGAATAAGATACATATGAACAAAATTAGTGCAATTGTTGGAAGCAATCTCATATTGCTGGGCATTGTCTGTCTGTCAATTCGAGGATTCATTCCAGATCGGTTATCGGTAGATGGATATCTGGAAGAACCGCTTTTTCTCGTAATCGGCGCTTTTGCACTGATGTTTGCTGGATTTGTCGTATTTCTCGGATCGGGGTTATACAATATAATGACGCTGTTGAGTGGAAAGGCAGAGGAAGAGGCACCGATGCTAGGGCGATACCTGGGAGTAGATTTCGGAATGCTGCTTTTCTGCAGCGGAGGGTTGTTCGTGCTCTTCGGTACGAATAGCGATGTTCCGACGGATATACCTGGCATGGTTATGATGACAGTGGGAATGATCTTATTTGCGGCATCTGTCATTCAGATCTACCGAGCTTCGCACTAGATTGGAATAACTGGGGAATATGAAATTAACAGATAAGAAAGTACCAAGGTAAGAGAATGAAAGGAGTTTGAATGGTGAACTTAGTAAGGAAATTGGGACAACCGGTGATGGCACTTTTGCTCACATTTGCTGTAATCTTCGGCATCTTCGGTTCCATTAAGGCGGAGGCGGCAACAGATGAATACAATTACGATGGTATGACACGTGATACGGTGGATTATCATATGGGGATGTATGTTCGTCCCCATGGTAGCAGTGATTACGGGGAAGTCGCTTATTGCTTTAACTATGATCGACATTTTCCACCGGAAAATGGTGCCTATGCACGTTATGCGAAGGATAAAGGAACGGCGGATTTGTTCGTTAAAATGGCAGACACGCCGAGATTGGACAAGAATTTGTCCGGCAATGCACAGAAGGAGGATTTCTATAAGAAAGTTCTTACGATTCTGTATAACGGATATCCTCGAGATAATGCGGGATTGCAGAAGAAGTATAATCTGAGCAATGCAAAGATGCGAATGGTGACACAGCTTGCAGTGTGGTATATGACGGATTCTAAAGAACTGGATCTCGAACACTTCACCCTTACTTCGGATGATCAGAAAGTGTTCCACGAACTGCTGGCCCGGATGACCACGACAAAGCTTCCTTCTGAATTTGGACTGAATCTGTTCACACCGAAGGATACGTATTATCAGAATCTTCTTTCTTCTGGCATCTATTACGGTGAGGATCCGGATACTCCGGTGACTCCGGATCAGCCAGGAATGACGAAATATATCGTGAACTTCAGCAAAGTGGAATCCGGCAAGGATGTGGAACTATCCGGTGCGTCTCTCAAGGTGGTCAAAGGAGAATCTAAGGACGGTGAAGTCGTGTCCCAGTGGACATCGGGTACGTCCATTAAGTCTCTGGAGCTGAGCGTTGGAACCTATACCATGGTGGAGACCGCTTCCCCGAAGGGATATTCCGTGGCAGATCCGATTACATTCCGTATTACCGATGACGGTTTCCTGGAATTGAAGAGGGGTTCCAAGTGGACCACCGCCACGAGCTGTGTGGTTCGCATGGAAGACCAGAAGAAAGAAGCCGAGAAGGTTTCCGTATCGGTCACCAAGAAGTGGAACGACGGCAATGACCAGGATGGGGTCCGACCGAATATGGTAATGGTGAACCTCTATGCCAATGGCCAGAAGACCGACCAGTCCGTAATCCTGTCCGAAGGAAACAACTGGAAATCCACATTTGCAAATCTGAACAAGTACGATGACAACGACAAAGAAATCAAGTACACCGTTCAGGAGGTAAAAGTAGACGGTTACACATCGGAGGTGTCCGGTGATGCGAAGGATGGTTTTACCGTGAAGAACACCCATAAGACCGAGAAGGTTTCTGTGGAAGGCAAGAAGACCTGGAATGACAGCAACAACAACGACAGAAAACGTCCGGACAGCATCACGGTAAGACTGTACAAGGATGGTACGGAAATCGATTCCAAGAAGGTAACCAAGGAGGACAACTGGAGCTGGAAGTTCGACAATCTGGACAAGTACAAGGATCACGGAACGAAAGTAGTGTATTCTATTACCGAAGATCAGATAACCAACTACACATCGGAAGTGAAAGGCTACGATGTTACCAATAACTATGAGCCAAAGAAGACTAGCGTTTCGGTGGTAAAGAAATGGAATGACGCAAACAATCAGGACGGACTTCGCGGAAAGAGCGTCGAAGTGCAGCTGTATGCGGATGGCGACAAGACCGGCAAAACGTTGACGCTGAACGCAGACAACAACTGGTCTGGAAGCTTCCAGGACCTGAATGTATATAAGGATGGTGAGAAGATTAAGTACACCATCAAAGAGGCGAAAGCCGATAACTATGAGAGCACTGTCACCGGTTCTGCCGAAACCGGCTATGTGGTAGAGAACATCCACAAACCGGCCAAGACCTCTGTAGAAGGCAGCAAGACTTGGAATGACAGCAACGATAACGACGGAAAGAGACCAGACAGCATCACGATTAGACTCTATAGAGATGGCACTGAGGTAGACTCGAAGAAGGTTACTGCAAGTGACAACTGGAGCTGGAAGTTCGACAACCTGGATAAGTACCGGGATGGCGGCAAGACAGTGCTCTACACTGTAACAGAAGATGCGGTGGAAGGATACACTTCACAGGTAGATGGCTACAATGTAGCGAACAGCTATGAGCCGAAGAAGGTTTCTGTTTCCGTTACCAAGAGCTGGAAAGATCGCGATGATAAGGCAGGCGACAGACCGGATCAGGTGATATTCACTCTGTATGCGGATGGCAAATCCACCGGTAAGACTCTGACCCTGACAGAGAAAGAAAAGTGGGCTGGCGCCTTCACCGATCTTCCGAAGTACGAGAATGGCAAGGAAGTGAAGTACACCGTGAAGGAGAACAAGGTGGACGGATACAGTTCTGTGGTATCCGGTGATATGACCAAGGGCTTTGTGGCAACCAATTCCTATAATGACGGAAACGGTTCCGGAAGTGGAAATGGCGGAGGAAATGATTCTAGCATCAATACTGGAGATTACTCCATGATGAAGCTATACGTTGGACTGGCTCTGGCCGCAATTGCTGGCATTGGAACTGTCATTGGAATCCGGAGAAAGACGGGATTGAATTAATGGTAGTCCATTAATAAATCAAGGGGGGTGCATGCAAAAATGCATCCCCCTCTTTTATGTGTGGGAGTCAAAAGGATAGAATGTATTTGTTCTTTTCGATTAATCAGTGTTCGAGATGTTTGATTCGGAGGAATCGAACATCTTCATTGGAAAATAGAATTAACGCTTAATTACAATGAATTTTTTTCTGGAATCAAACTTTATCATCCAGATTTTTCATTGGAAAACAATAAAATTTACTGATTACAATGAAAAATTTGCAATTTACCATGTTCAAACTTAAAAATCTTCATTGGAAAATAGCAGAGTCTTTTAATCTCAATGAAGAATTCCATAGAATATTTTTTTGTCATGGGAAAATTCATTGTCAAAGGATAAAAGTGGAAGATTTAAATGAATTTTAAACTGTACCCCTTGTCAAGGACATTTTGAATTAGTGTAGTGCCTATTTTTTAGACACCTACACAAAAGTAATATCCCTGATTTCGGACATTCCTTTGTTAGGTTATCCACATAAGTGGACATATGACAATGGATGTGCCCACGGAATTGGACAAACCTAATTGATATGATATTCTGTTAAGCTTTATTTTTCAGAATCTATATGAACTACCGTCCTGCCAAGTTCTTTTGGTTTTTTCTGGATGGCCGGCGGGGTAGGTGCATTCGGGATATCCAAAGGATACTCCCCAGTAGTAACAAATTTGTAGAATTCATTCGGCGACAGCTTGGCAAGATGCCACTGATAACGCTGATTGTTGTAATAATCCATATAGTCATCAATGATGGCCTGAACCTCAGCAAACTCGGTGCATTCCGCAAGTTTCGGCATGATATGGTCTTTCATATGGCCAAAGAAGCTTTCCTGCGGAGCGTTGTCCCAGCAGTTTCCCCTGCGGGACATGGACTGGCGGAGTTTTTTGTCATAAAGGATATTTATGAACTTGTGGCTGGTATAGTGACAGCCCTGATCTGAATGAATGATCGTTTCCGTCTGGAGGGAGACTCCATGATTCTCCGTCAGTTTGTTGATGGTTTCCAAAACGAAATCCACTTCCAGTGATGGACTGAGCACGTATGACAATATCTGCTTTGTAAAGGCATCCAGGACAGTAGATAAATAAGCAAATGTGCCATTATACGGCAGATAGGTGATATCCGTCAGCAGGACGATTCTGGGGCCGTATGCCTCAAATTCACGCTGAAGCAGGTTATCTGCGACATTGCTTGTCTTAAGGGCTTTGGCCATCCGCCTATAAGGGTTCGGTCCCCTGTAGGGACAGGACAGATTGAATTTGTCCATCAAACGCCGAATCTTTTTAAGATTCATAATCACAGGAGGGTCCATATGAAGCATGGCCATGTAGATACCCTTGGCACCTTTCGTATAGCCGTGCATTTTGTAGGCAGCGAGTATCAAATCAAAGTCATCACGGTCTTGCTGTTCCCTGAGTTCTCTTGTAGGAGCGGCTTTGACCCAAGCGTAATAACCGCTGCGGGACACGCCTGCCATTTCACAGAGTGTCTTGACAGACATGGTGTTGTGACTTTGCTGCAGGGTATTGTAGATGATTTCGAATACACAGGAAGAATCGTTCATGAGCAGTGCACCTACTTCCTTGTAGTTCTGATTGAGGAAATTTTTTTTAGAAATTCCATTTCCTGTTTCAGGTAATCTACTTCATGCCGGAGCTGTTTGATCTCATCAGCCTCGCTAGTAGTATCTGTGGATGCATCAGGGCTAGTTGCTGTGCTCCGTGGAGCATAACCCTCATGGAATTCACCGTACTTTTTGTATTCTGAACGGATACGTTGGGAAATACTCCATATGCGCCGTTCGCCGATGATGCTGATGTCAAAACCATAATCTTCAAGAATTTTTCTCGGAGATTCACCGGTTTTGTATGCGGTCATGAAGAGTTCCTTGAACTCTTTGGTGAGAGAAATTCTTGTCTCAGTAACACTGTAGATGTAAGGGTTTTGCCGAAGTAACTGTTGTTGTTCCTCTGTGAATAGTTTTCTGCTCATGAAAATCCTCCATTTCTGTGATTAGAATATCACACCTAAAAGGGAGTGTCCAAGAAAAAGGGTTCACATGGGAACGGTGTCAAAGAGCAGGGGCACGTATTGTGTGGATGTCCGCAAAACGGGTACTACACTAATTCATATGTCCACTGTTATGGGTACAGTATATTTGACAAGACCAAGGAACACATTTATGATTTAAGAAATGAAAAAAGACAATATCCAATGTGACAAAAATGTCACATCATCTGGCCGATTTGTAAGGTGAATCGATGTCGCAGAATCGGGCATTGAAGTATCATATGGATAGTTCAAAGAGGAATTCCATAGAAATGAATTGTAGAAATCAAGTTGAAACAAGGGAGGATACCGATATGTCGATTTTGGAAGTAAAAGGAATTAAGAAAACCTACCAGACACGGTTCGGAAGCAACCGTGTGGAGGCGCTTAGGAATGTGTCGTTCACCGTGGAAGAAGAAGAATATGTGGCCATCATGGGAGAATCCGGATCCGGCAAAACCACGCTACTGAATATTCTGGCTGCCCTGGACCGTCCCACCGCAGGAGAGGTGGTGCTGGATGGAATGAAGCTGGATTCCGTATCCGATGGAGAGCTGGCGAAGTTTCGCCGGGAGAATCTGGGATTCGTATTCCAGGAGTACAACCTGCTGGACACACTGAATCTAAGAGATAACATTCTTCTGCCTCTGGTTCTTAGCGGAAAGAATCTGGAGGAAATGAAGGATCGCTTGAACCGGGTGGTTTCCGCCATCGGAATTTCGGATCTCATGAGAAAATATCCCTATGAGGTATCCGGTGGACAGAAACAGCGGGCATCCACCGCCAGAGCCCTCATTACCGCTCCGAAGCTAATTCTGGCGGATGAGCCAACGGGAGCGCTGGATTCCCGATCCACAGCGGAGCTGTTGAACGTATTTCGACAGGTGAATAAGAGCGGACAGACCATTCTGATGGTAACCCATTCTGTGAATGCAGCCGCCCATGCGGACCGGGTGATGTTCATCAAAGATGGAGTGGTGTTCCATCAGCTGTACCGAGGCGAAAGCAGCAATCAGGAAATGTACCAGAAGATTGCAGATACCCTTTCCATGCTTCGAAAAGGGGGTGACCGGTAATGGCAGCTTCCCTGTATCAGAACATTGCGAAGAACAATGTGAAGAAGAATACGCGCTTTTACTTGCCGGGAATCCTTACGGAGTCGGGGCTGGTGGCCTGCTTTTATATCCTTCTCGCTCTGGGGCTAGAGCCGAAAATCAAAGGGCTGATGGGAGGAGAATTTCTCCGTACCTTCGTTTTCCTAGGGGTCTTCATTATGGGTATCCTATCCCTGGTGTTGCTGTTCTATACCAGTAGCTTCCTTATGAAACAGCGGATGAAGGAATACGGACTTTACTACGCACTGGGAATGGAGAAGAAGCACGTATCGAAGGTGTTGTTCCATGAGAATGCCATCAGCAGTGTTCAAGGTATTCTTCTGGGAATTGTGGGCGGACTTCTGTTCTTCCGCTTAGCGATTCTGGTTCTGGCGAAGATGATGGGATCCGATGTAATTCCGAAGATTCAACTGGTGTCAGCGAAGGCACTGATTGTCTCCGTCCTTTTCTTCTTAGTGGCAGATGCGTTGACGGGATTAATGAACCGGAGAAAATTGTCTCGGATGAAGACCACGGAGCTTCTGCATAGCGATGCGGAGGGAGAAAAGGAACCGAAAACTCGGTACATTCCGCTGATTATCGGCGTGGCATCCATGGCAACCGGGTACTATATTGCGCTGACTACCCAGAAACCACTGGAAGCGCTGAAGATGTTCTTTATCGCCGTATTTCTGGTAATCCTAGGGACATACCTGCTCTTCGGCGCCGGAAGTATCTTCGTTCTGAAGAGACTGAGAGCGAACGAAAAGTTCTACTACCAGAAGAATCATATGACCGCAGTGTCTGGCTTAATCTATCGAATGAAGAAGAATGCGGTGGGGCTGGCCTCCATTGCCATTCTCTCCACCTGCATTCTAGTGTTAGTATCCACATCGGTAAGTCTGTACGCCGGAATGAAAGAGACCGTGGACAGCCGCTATCCGAGTCAAATGTACGTGTCCACAAGGATAACCGATTCCAATGACAAATCGGTACAGCTTCCCAAGGATGCACTCATCCGGGCACTTCACGATGCTTCATCGAAAACGGGTCTGAAGTTGGACACTGTATCCGAAATTCAATCCATGGGCGGTGTTGTACTACCGAAGGACGGGAGATGGACCTCGGATTTCAATCCCAATAGTCCGGGAATGGATTTGACCCAGTGCTATTCGTTGGAGATTATCACGGAGAAAACCTACCGAGAACTGGGGGGGTAAGAAACTGGGACTTAAAGGAAACGAGGCGGTTCTGTCGGCCACGCGGACAGAGCCGGATTACGGAATGAAGGAAGTTCATATTGGAAAAGAGGATCTCACCGTTAAGGGTTGGACGGATTTCTTCCCGGTCAAAGAAGATGGGGGAAGCCTTTCCAATATGAAGAGATATGGAATTGTGGTAGCGGATGGATCCTCTATCATGGACAATCTTCAAAAGCAATACAAAATGTTCGGTCGTTCGGATCGTCTGGCGGTGACCTTCCAAGACAAGAATAAGGCCTATCGTTATGGCAGTGAATTCAAGAAAACTTTCGACGAGAGAGTCCGTGCCATTCTGGCGGCGGGTTACGGAATCAAGGGAAGTTCTGCCCATCCGATTGACGTAGAAACCGACTCCGCCTGGGATGCCATGGAAGCATTGACATCCATGTATGGATCCTTCCTGTTCGTGGGCGGGCTCCTGGGAATTGTCTTCATGTTCGCCACGGTGCTGATTATATACTACAAGCAGATTGCCGAAGGATATGAGGATCGAAAGCGGTTCCAAATTATGGAAAAGGTGGGAATGAGTCCGGAGGAGGTCAAGAAAGCAATTCGTACTCAGATTCGGATGGTATTCTTCTTACCGGTTATCGTGGCAGGAATCCATACGGTGGTAGCGTTCCCAATCATTGTGAAGTTGCTGCAGATACTGCTTCTATCGAAGACATCCCTGTTCGTGTTGTCCGGTCTTCTGGTCTACGGAATATATGTTTTGATCTATACAGTAATCTACCGCCTAACTTCTAGGACCTATTACCGAATTGTCCGTTAGTTTGCAAAAATAGAATCCGAGAGTGCGGGGGTATCCGACACTCCCGGATATATGAAAAATGAAAGAGGAGAGATGCGAATGTATCGAATTTTTCTGGTAGAAGATGACGACGCACTGGCAGGGTTGATTGAAAATCAACTGAGAAGTTTCGGGGATGATGTCCACCGAGTGCAGGATTTCTACAAGGTAGTGGAGGAATTCCAAGAATACGATCCCCACTTAGTGCTGATGGATATCGGGCTTCCGTATCTGAACGGATTCCGGTGGTGCGAGGAAATCCGTAAGATTTCCAATGTACCGGTTCTATTCCTGTCCTCTGCATCGGATAACATGAACATCGTCATGGCCATTAACATGGGTGGAGACGATTTCGTAGCGAAGCCGGTGGATCCCCTGGTCCTTTCTGCGAAGACGCGGGCGATACTTCGAAGAAGTTATGAGATTGAGGCCAATCCAGCCGTGATTTCTTTCCACGGGGCGGTGCTGAACCTGAACAGTGGAATGGTGAACATCAACGGAGAGATTGTAGATTTAACCCGCAATGAATTCCGTATCCTCAAGATTCTTCTGGAGAATCGAGGGAAAGTTGTGAGCCGACAGGACTTGATGGTAGCCCTCTGGCAGGATGATATCTATGTGGAGGAGAACACCTTGACGGTGAACGTGGGAAGACTTCGGAAAAAGCTGGAAGCTGCCGGCATGGGGCAAATTATTTTTACCAAACCGGGAAGCGGATATTTGATTAAATAGGGAAGGGCAGAAAGAAAATGGATGACCCGAAGAAAAAGATATGGTTAGAATTCCTCCGGGAGGAAAAGGTAGGGATAGGACTATTCGGGATGGTAACCCTTCTGAATCTGTTCGTATTCTGGTTGTATCGACTGAGAATGGAGCCGTTTATCTACGGCTTCATTCTTTCGGTCGTTATTCTGGGGGTAGTGCTGGGCGTTCGGTATCGTTCCTGGAAGGCAAGGGAACGAAGGCGGAAGCGGCTATTGCAGGAGATGGAATCGGACAACGTACTTCCATCGCCAGGGGATATGTGGAAAATCCTGGGAGATAGCAGCAATCTTCTGGAAGAAGATTATCGTTCCATGATTACCCTTCTTCAGAAACAGGCGATGCGGAAAAATCAGGAACTGCTGGAAGGGCGAGGGGATATGGTGGATTATTATACTAAGTGGGCCCATCAGATTAAGACCCCCATTTCTGTCATGAAGCTCTCTCTTCGGGAAAAGGACACGCCGGAGAACCGGCTCCTTCTCAGTCAACTATTTCTAGTGGAACAGTATGTGGAAATGGTGCTACATTATATCCGGTTGGATTCGGATACCAATGATTTGTTGATTCAGGAGTACCCATTAAATGATTTGATGCGAGAGTGTATCCGAAAGTTCGCCCCAGTGTTCATCAGTCGTAAGATTTGTCTGGATTACCGCCCCATGGAAGAAACCGTGGTGACAGATCGGAAATATTTCCTCTGCCTGACGGAGCAGATTCTTTCCAATGCGGCCAAATACGCCAGAAGCAAAGTGACTGTTTTTCGGGACGAAGAGGGGTGTGTATGCATTCAGGACGATGGACCAGGAATTTCCGGAGAAGATGTGCCGAGAATTTTCGAGAAAGGATACACCGGTTACAACGGCCGGCGGGACATGACGGCCAGTGGACTAGGACTCTACCTAGCCCATGAGGCAGCGGAACGAATTTCGGTAGATATCCGGGTGGATTCGGTTCCAGGGGAAGGATCTATTTTCCGCCTGGGATTCCAGGATCGGATTGAAATGTTTGATTGATTTGTTGACGGATTCGAAAAATGTGATAGAATGCAATGTATTGCGTATTTAAACGCAGACATAGGAGGAAATATCACATGAATCAAGATAAAGAATTTCTGGGAACGGAGCCGGTGGGGAAACTGCTCCGGAAGTTGGCGGTGCCTACGGTGGCGGCGCAGCTGATCAATATGCTGTATAATATTGTGGACCGAATCTACATCGGCCACATTCCAGGGGACGGAAACCTGGCGCTGACGGGGGTAGGAGTCTGCCTCCCCATTATCATGATTGTCTCCGCTTTCGCTGCGTTAATTAGCTCCGGTGGTGCACCACGGGCATCCATTAACATGGGAAAAGGGGATTATGACACAGCAGAAAGAATACTGGGGAATTGTTTTCTCTTGCAGGTGTTGATGTCCTTGGTGCTGACGGCAATTCTGCTAATTTTCGGAAGAAGTATGCTGCTTTCCTTCGGTGCCAGCGGAAATACCATCGACTACGCAGCGGATTACCTTAGAATATACGCACTGGGGACACTGTTCGTGCAGCTTACCTTAGGAATGAATTCCTTCATTACCGCGCAGGGGTTTGCAAAGATTGGAATGTACACCGTGCTGATTGGTGCGGTTCTCAACATTGTGCTAGATCCCATTCTAATCTTCGCCTGCCACATGGGCGTCCGTGGTGCAGCCTTGGCCACCATTATTTCTCAAGGCATATCTGCACTATGGTGCGTTCGCTTCCTGTCAGGAAAGAAATCCCACCTGCGGCTACAGGGGAAGAACATGGGGCTGAACGCCGGCATAATCCTTCCCTGTATTGCCTTAGGACTGTCTCCCTTCGTCATGCAGGCCAGTGAAAGTATCATTTCCGTCTGCTTTAACTCGTCACTGCTCCGTTACGGCGGAGATGTGGCAGTTGGCGCCATGACCATCTGCACCAGCGTCATGCAGTTCGCCATGTTGCCCCTCCAGGGTATCGGACAGGGGGCCCAGCCGATTTCCAGCTATAATTTCGGTGCGCGGAACAGAGAACGGGTTCAGGAGACTTTCCGTTATCTTCTCCGAATCAGTCTGATCTATTCGGTACTGTTATGGCTCTTAATTATGTTGGTTCCGGGCGCATTTGGCGGGATGTTCACATCCAATCCAGAGCTGCTGCTCTTCGCAAAGAAAGCCCTTCGCATCTACTGCGGCGCCATGTTCATCTTCGGCATTCAGATTGCCTGCCAGATGACCTTCATCTCTACCGGAAATGCAGTGTGCTCCATTATCGTGGCCGTGGTTCGAAAATTCGTGCTGTTGCTTCCGCTAATTTATATCGTTCCTCATCTGGTGAGCAATCCTACCTGGGGCGTGTACCTGGCCGAACCCTGCGCGGATCTGGTGGCGGTAACCTTTACCGCGATCCTATTCCGAAATCGCTTCCGGAAGGCACTTTCGAACCTGTAACTCTTGTAAAAGAAGACTCGGTTATTCGGACACAACCGAAAAGGCTGTTGCATCGGGATAATGCAGCAGCCTTTTTTTACATCTCGTAAATATTATAGTGTTCTCTCTAGCTGAACCAACCGAATCCGAAGAAGGAATCAATCTGTCCCAGCAGTACGAAGAAGGTGAACAGCGGTG
This sequence comes from Mogibacterium sp., assembly GCA_050872185.1. Taxonomy (GTDB): domain Bacteria; phylum Bacillota; class Clostridia; order Peptostreptococcales; family Anaerovoracaceae; genus Mogibacterium_A. Next base: position 8,091 of record JBNMGJ010000007.1, on the reverse strand, counting down.
CAATCCAGCGGATGCAGAAGCGGTAGAACTTCTCGGTGCGGAACTGGGAACCTTGACGGATCTCGTTCGGAAGAATCTCCCGGTCAATCCATCCGAAGAAGATGGTGGCAAGCAGAGAACCGAATGGCATCATCAGTCCTTCCGCCATCAAATCCAGTCCATCCACCCAGCAGAATTTGCCGAACATCGCCGGAAGGTTTTGTCCCAGGCCATCGTAAGCAACCAGAGCGCCTAGGATAGCAGCCAGGAGGCCGAAGAACCAGCAGTAGAATTTACGTTTATCGCCTTTACCTTTGTTCATGGCATCGTCGATGAAGGAACCAGCAATAGCTTCCAGTATAGCCACGGAAGAGGTCAGTGCAGCGATGACAACCAGTCCGTAGAAGATGACACCGATGAATGGTCCGATTTTGCCCATTCCGTTAAATACGGTCTGCAGTGTCATGTACAGCAGGCCAACACCACCCTGTGGAGACTGACCGCTGGCGAATACCGCTGGCATGATGGCAAGACCTGCTAGGATTGCAATCATGGTGTCTGCGAATGGGATAATCAATGCACTTTTTTCTAGATCTGCGCTTTTTGGCAGATGGGATCCATAGGTAACGGTGATGCCCATACCGATGGAAAGGGACAGGAACATCTGTCCACCGGCAGCGGAGAGAACCTTAACCCAACCGGTTCCCTTGAATACGTCGAAGTTCGGTTTGAACAGGAACTTGACCCCTTCGAAAGCGCCTGGAAGGGTTACACTTCTGGCGATAACCAGAAGAAGCATGACAAAGAGTGCCGGCATTGCTATTTTGCTGAAACGCTCGATGCCCTCCTCAATTCCACTGCTTACGATGACAATGGTAACCAGTAAGAATACCAGCGTATAAATAATGGACTGAGTGGAGTCTGCGGTCAGGTTGGAGAAGTAGGTGGCACTATCCATACCGCCAACACCCCAACTAGCACCGAATACATCGCCCAGGTTTGCCAGCATGTACTTGACACAGTAACCACCCAGGTAAGAATAGAATCCCAGAATCAGGAACGGGGAAAGCATTCCCAGCCATCCCACGATGGCATATTTCTTACGGATGGATTTGTATGCCAGAATGATAGACTGTCCGGTGTAGCGACCCAGCGCCAGTTCTGTCATGGTCAGAATATATCCGGCGAAGACCGCAAGAATCAGATAGAGAAGAAGGAAAGCAAATCCTCCGTTCATTCCTAACTTATAGGGAAACCCCCACATGTTCCCCAGGCCTACGGCAGATCCGATGGCGGCCATCAGAAATCCGAAATTGCTGCCCCAGGTGCCTCGTTTCTGTTGTTGTTCTTTCATAATTACGTACTCCTATCGAAAATAACCATACTCTAAAATCAAATTACATGCTTTATTATAATAACACTTTTACAACTTGTCAAGAAAAACAAAAAGGTAAGTTAAAATGTGTATATCAAACAAAAAATGGCACATCAGTTACAAAAAATGATGGATAAATTATGGCATGAAAACAAAATATTTGAAAACGGATTCTAATGAGAGGTGTTAAATGTTATATTTTTAAATAAATTATAGAATGTATTTTGTGTAGAACAGTAGAAAACCGGAAGTGCTATTATTGAGAAAAGAAAAAAAGTATGGTATAATTATTCAAATTTTTGTATATATAGAGGTAATGAGGTTGAGTAAGAAAACAAGGGGAAATCTATTGCTGCTTTTGGCAGCGTTCATCTGGGGAAGTGCTTTCGTGGCCCAGAGCTCCGGAATGGATTATGTGGGACCGTACACATATAATATGACAAGAAATGTATTGGCCTTTCTGTTCTTGATTCCGGTAATATATTGGATGGGAAGAAAGAATCCGGAGGGCAACGACTCGGTCGAAAGAGTTGGAAAGAAACCGTCAGCAAAGGAAATCCTTCTCCCTGATCGGGAAACACTGAAGGGAGGAATCTGCTGCGGATTGGTTCTTTCGGTGGCCAGCACATTCCAGCAGCTGGGACTTACCATGACCACGGCGGGGAAAGCCGGATTCATCACAGCGCTCTACATCGTGCTGGTGCCGATTCTAGGTATATTTATAGGTAAGAAAATTCCAAAGATTATCTGGCTCTGTGTGGCACTGGCCGTGTTCGGATTCTACCTACTCTGTGTGAAGGAGGATTTCCGTGTCTCCAGAGGAGATGTGTTGGTACTAATCTGTTCCATCTGCTTTGCGGTGCACATCTTGACCATCGATCATTTCACATCGAAGGGTGTGGACGGAGTGAAGATGTCCTGCGTTCAGTTCGCCACTGCAGCAGTGGTGCTGTTCCCCCTGATGATGGGGATGGAGCATCCAGCTCTCAAGGTGATTCTCAGTGCATGGCTGACCATCGGATACGCCGGAGTGCTGTCCAGTGGTGTGGGATTCACCCTGCAGATTGTGGCCCAGAAGGATACAGATCCTACCGTGGCCACATTGCTGATGAGCTTAGAATCCGTCTTTGCGGCATTGGCCGGATGGGTGATTCTCCACGAAGTGCTGATGCCGAAGGAACTTCTGGGTTGCGTGTTGGTGTTCGCCGCGGTGATACTGGCCCAAGTTCCCCTTCCATCACTGGGAAAGAAGCGCAGCCAGGAGAATTTGCCGGAACGGTAAGGATGTAGTATTTTATTTTTAGCACATAATATGGATAGGCAAGAGGAGAACCTATCGGAAAGGGGTATTGAAATGAAAATGATGAATGCAGAGGAGATTATTCGCTTCATTGTAGAAGCGGAAAAGAAGACGCCGGTAAAAATTTACGTCAAAGAGAAAGCGCCGGTGGACTACGGCAGTGCTAAGGTGTTCGGCACCGGAGACAAAATTGTGTTCGGCGATTGGAATGAGCTGAAGGCCGTGCTGGAAGAAAACGGGGACAAGATTGAAGATTATGTAATCGAAAACGATTCTCGGAATTCCGCGGTTCCGCTACTGGACAAGAAGAATATTGAAGCGCGGATTGAACCGGGTGCCATCATCCGGGATCAGGTGAGCATTGGAAAGAATGCGGTGATTATGATGGGAGCGGTTATCAACATCGGTGCCGTAATCGGGGATGGAACCATGATTGATATGGGTGCCATTCTGGGCGGTAGAGCAACCGTTGGAAACCACTGCCATATCGGTGCAGGTACGGTTCTGGCAGGCGTGGTGGAACCGGCTAGCGCGACGCCGGTGATTATCGAGGACGATGTTCTCATCGGTGCCAATGCGGTGGTTATCGAAGGCGTTCATGTAGGAAAGGGCGCAGTCGTAGCCGCTGGAGCCGTAGTCATCGAAGACGTTCCGGAGAACGCAGTGGTTGCCGGCTGTCCAGCAAGAGTTATCAAGATGAAGGATGCGAAGACCTCCAGCAAGACCGGTCTGGAAGACATGCTTCGGAAGCTGTAAGCGGTATATAGAAGGACAGAGACCATGGAGATGGAAAAAAATCTGAATGAAGCATTGTATGGGGCGAAGCACAGTGCCATTCGGGAATTCTCGAATCTGGCAGCAAAGACGCCAGGATGTGTGGCGCTGACACTGGGAGAGCCGGATTTCGACACCCCGGAAGAGGTTCGGGAAGAGGTGAACCGAGCGCTTTCGAACCACGAAACCCATTACATCATGAACAACGGAATTCCAGAACTTCGGAAGAGAATTGCGGAGAAGGAGAATCGCCGTCTGGGACAGCATTACACGGAACAGAATGTGATTGTAACGGCGGGGGCAGAAGAAGGCGTGTTCTTGGCGCTATTCGGAATTCTGAATCCAGGAGATGAAGTGATTGTTCCCACTCCGGCTTTTGTAATCTACGAAGAGATTACGAAGCTGTGCCGAGGAAACTTCGTGCCAATGGATATTTCTGAGACAAATTTCCAGATTGCCAAGTCGTAGCTGGAAGCGTTGATTACGCCAAAAACAAAAGCCATCGTGCTGAATTCTCCGAATAATCCTACCGGATGTGTGTTGAATTCGCAAAGCCTTCAGGCGGTGGTGGATGTGGTAAAAGACCGGGATATTTTCGTCATCGCAGACGACGTGTATCAGCAGCTGACATACACGGAAGATTGCCACAGCATTGGCGAATACACTGAACTGGGCGACAAGTTGATTCTGGTGCAGTCCTTCTCGAAGCCTTACGCGATGACGGGATGGCGCATGGGATACATCTGTGTCAGTGAAGCCCTTCGGGAGCGGCTGGAATTGGTGCATCAGTTCATGATTACTTCCACGCCGGCACCTTTCCAGAAGGCGGCCCTTCGGGCGTTGGATGTGGATATCACGCCATATCTTAATACCTACAGTCAGCGTAGAGCGTACATGCTTCGCAGGCTATCCCAGATGGGGATGAGCGTGGTGGAACCGGAAGGGGCCTTCTACGTTTTTCCGTCCATTGTGAAATGGGGAATTCCTTCGGGAGAGTTCTGCCGCAGAATGATTCAGGAGGTGGGACTGGCAGCAACGCCGGGATTTGCCTTCGGATCTGACGATCACATTCGCCTGACCTATTGCTACAGCGATGAGGATCTCGAAGAAGGACTGGACCGGCTGGAGAAGTTCCTCCGAATCCTGGATGCTGAGAAGGAGAACGGGGAATGTTAGATCTAGAGAAGGCAGAACTGGAAGCCTTGTATCAGGAGCTTCACCGGCATCCGGAACTGGGAAATCAAGAGTACCGAACCACGGAACGAATTGAAGAGGAACTTCAGAAAATCGGAATTCGTACATACCATGTGACGGATACTGGCATAATTGGATATTTGGAATGCGTGACCGGAGGGGATGCGGTGGCCTTTCGAGGGGATATTGATGCCCTTCCGATTCAGGAAGAAACGGAAGTGCCTTATGCTTCAGAGATACCGGGGGTGATGCACGCCTGCGGGCACGACTTCCATGCGGCGGCTCTTCTAGGCGCGGCCCGGATTCTCTCTGCCAAGAAAGAACAGCTTACGAAGAACCCGGTATTCATCTTCCAGCCGGACGAAGAAGGGGATGGGGGAGCGGAGCGGATTCTGGAGAGCGGAATTCTTAAGAAACTTCAGGTGAAAGCAGTATTCGGTGCTCATATCAATCCGGCACTTCCTGCTGGCGCGATTGGCATCCGATACGGACGTTTCTACGCTTCGGCCTGCAAGTTCGATGTGACTGTACGGGGCAAAGGGACCCACGGTGCGGAGCCGGAGAAGGGCACTGATGCGCTTTATGCTGCAGCCCGAATGTGCACAGAGATTAAAGCGCTGACTGGAGATTACCAAGGAGAGCGTGCGGTGGCTACTGTGGGTGCTTTCCATGGGGGAAATCTTCGAAACATCATTTCGGATCATGCGGATTTCTTGGGAATCATTCGGACCGATGGTCCGGAACTTCGTGCAGAGATGGAAGACCGCCTTCGGGAAATCATAGAACGGGTGAACCGAGAAACCGGAACCACCAGTGATGCGAAGATTGTAGACGGATATGTGGGCGTAACCAATCATCATCGGGAAACGGAGTTGGTGGAAGAGGTGGCACGAAAGTTGCTTCCTCCAGAGAAGGTGATTATCGAGGAGGAATCCACCATGACCACTGAGGATTTCGGATTCTATTTGCAGAAATACCCAGGGTGTTATTATCACATCGGTGTGGGTTCGGAATACCCTCTTCACAACAGCCGGATGTGTCCGGATATGGATGCACTTCCGATGGCAGCGGAATTTCACGTTGCAGTGGCGGAAGCATGGATGCAGTCCTTGAAGTGATAATCGTAATAGGCCTTTTGTGCCTTCCCCAAAACAAAGAATACGAGGAACCTTTTGTGATATGTCCCCCAAGTTCTGGACATCCAGAATTGGGGGGATATGTCATTGTGTGAAAGCTCTTCGTTGTTAGAGTTTTGTATTTCAATCGGACTAGCACTTTCAGCAGTCATTGGCGTTATTTGCAGAATTTTTCTCACAGTCTCTCTTTTTGGCTCGCCACTAAGGCTGCAACTCTTGCACATGCAATAGAAGTACCTTCATATCTTTGATTTTCGTATGTAGCAATACCGTTATAGAATATATCTATATACTCCGAACCATAATTTGATGAATCTAATATTCGTCCATCGTTATCAAGAGCTCCAACTGCAAGTACATTCTCATAATTATATGAGGCAGGATAACACTTAAAATCGCTGTCTAATTTCATCCCGTAATTTCCAGCGGGAACAACAAATTCCATATTGGAATGAGCAATTGTATCCTCAAGCTTTGTTGAAGTTTTGAAAGAAACACTACTTAAAATACATATGGTTGCTCCGTTGTCTTCTGCATATTTAACAGCTTCAATAATATCATTTTCAGTTCCGGTGTTGTCCATGCTCATTGCAGTTAAATACATGACACTAATATCACAATTTGAACCATTTAATTCTTGCCAAAAGGTGTTAGCTACAATATCTCCATGAGATATTACATTGTTGCTCGACCATAGCGGTGGCTTTTCTTTACAGAAATTCCAACCATAATAGTCATCAATATAACCATTATTGTCATCATCAATATGATTATTAGGAATTTCATTTTTGTTTTTCCATACTTGACTCTTTTTTATTACTTTGGTACTGAACTCAGTATCTATAATTGCGATAATATTTCCTCGTCTTGTTTTAAGGGGGGAGGAAAGTAACATCGTAGCAAACAGAATAAAAAGTAGAACAGATATGAAAACAAAATTCTTCCTATTCATCATATTTTATAAAATGCCAGAAAATCCAAGCACAGATAGCGATAATTAGTCCAGAGATAGTTAACGCAACACCAATAAATGGTGAACAACCTCTAGGTTGTAACAATAACATTATTAAACCAATGATATCTAATAATATCGCTAATAAACATAATATTTTTAATTTCTTCATTTCGAACTCCTTCTAATATTACAGCTTAGTTCCATAATTTCTAATAATGACATAATTGTCTTCGGCGTCTTCCCATTTTTCGTATGAATTAACAAGATTTTTTACGCCGGAAACTGCTAATGAAATTGACCCACCGCCAATGGCTGCAAGAACAACATCCACAATGACGGAAGGCGGAAATGCTGTGTTGGCTACAATTAGACCTACAATAACTCCTATCGAAAAATTTGTACCTGCAATTTCTGCTGATCCTTTTAACCAATAGGATGAAGATTTTTTTACTGCGCTCTTATAAGATTCGCATTTTTTATCTTTTTTGTTTGATAAGTTGTCGGTTCTAATTCTATACGACGCTTTCTGACCAATTTTTAAATATGTCTTTTTACCATTTGATCCATTTGAATACCAGAATTTTTTCTTTTTCCAAGTGGCAGAAGTTTTCTTCTTTCCATATTTAATTGCTTGAGAGATAAATGCGCCTCTAGTTTCACTATCAGTATAAGTAAATTTAATATCACGATTAATAAATTTTCCGTTTTTATTTTTGTAAGTATAGGTATTTATATCAATAGTATCTTTATCTAATTCCATAATGGACATATGGCTTCCATCATCAGAGTATGTTCGAATAACTTTCTTTGATCCATTATCATATACTTCAATAATGTATGACGTATCAGGTGCCTTTGAGGTTGTTATTTTTTTTGCATTTTCAACCTGATATTTTGAATCAAAAATGGCATTTACTGCACTGTTGATACTGACTTCTTTTTCTTGACATGAAGCAGAATCAATTCCATCTGTTGAGTTCAATGTATTTATCACTTCCGATGTTGTAAACGAAGTTTTATTATCGTTATTAACAGATGCGATTTCGTTAATGTTATTTTTGATTTCTTTTGCACTAATACAAGAAGTGGTCGGTTCGCTGTTTGCTAATACAGTAAATGGTATTATTGATAAAATAAGGGAAATAATAAGTACACAAGTTAATGACTTCTTCATGTTGCCTCCTATTTTCAAAGGACTTTAACGTATTGATAGTATAAAGTAATTTTATGTTTTTTTTGGGTCAATCATTTTTTTCGTGGGATTGACATTACCACGATATAGATATTGTAACCCCTCCGCCAGCCTTGACATGAACCTCAGGCAATGTATTGGATAATTAACCCGACGGCGAAGAACTCAAGAACAGTTGTCAATTGT
>JBNMGJ010000280.1:0-1585 GCA_050872185.1 Mogibacterium sp. | reverse complement strand
TCCAGTTCCTGCTTCAGGAGTCCCTTCCGCTCCAGCTCTTCCACTCTGGCAATGCGTGCCTCCAGTTCCGTCTCGAACTTCTTCTTGCTCCACACGTCGGTGTATCCCTCTTCCGTCCGGAAGGTTACGATACAGGTACAGTTATCGTGGCGCTTGAAGATGTCTTTCGGTTCGGTGCCGTATTCGTAGATTCCGGCCAGTTTCTGGCACCATGGACAACATCCGCCGATTGCTTCGCGAATCACCATTTCCTTGATGCCGGCATCGGCTCTCGCCCTGATGTTGGCTTCCAGAAATGCATTGTAGAAGCTCTCTACAATGTTCTCGATGGGTGCCTTGGAAAGAAGGGCATTCACATCATTGTCACTGGCTCGTCTTGGCTTCTTGCTCATCCGCTTCCCCTTCCTTCCGGCTATTATTCACCCACAGATTCAACATACTGCGTACACGCTTATCTAAATACTGGACATTCTGGAATCCCAGGTTGTACCCGTTGTTTTCCTCTGTGCCTTTCGTCAGTGTTTCCTTCATTACAGCGCCTACCATGTCGAAAATTTTCCGGAAGAATGGATCCAGAACGTTCTCCGCAATTTCCCAGGTGAGTATTCCATTCGGTACTGCATCTCGTGTGATGGTGCTGTATGCCGCTTCTCCTGCGCATTTCCCCAGTGCTCGGACATACATCGCGCAATCTCTCCGAAGCATCTTCCCCTTCTTCAATTTCTTCTGATAGGCTCGTATCTGTGGATCCGCTGCCATTCTGGAATTAAACCGCTGCAACAGTTCCGTCAGAAGCCTGGATGTTGTTTCCTCCATCACTTTCTCCAATCTTTCGAATTCCGGTCAGGTCTCCGATGGTTTCCTCGTCAATGTATCCCTCTACACCCTGGTTCAGCTTGAGTACTCCATCTCCGATGGCACTGAGCATAGACGCATCCGGCTCGAATATCGGTTCCCAGGATGGAATGGACCTGCAAGCCGAACTTCGCTTGTACATCTTCTGGTCCCGAAGTGATACTGCCAGATATCCCGCATTCCGGAATCCTACCCCGAAGGAACGCTGCGCCGCTCTTGCGGTGAGCCTCAGGGAGTCGTGAGCCGCTTTGATGGCATCCGCACTGGATGGGTTCGCTGTCGGGAATCCCAGGTCATCCAACGTGAGGCCGGTCTCTCCGGCGAACCTGGAGGCGAACATCTTGAGATGGTCCGTGTGGGGCGTCATGGACTGCTGCATGAACTGCCCGAAGGTCGGCTTGTCTCCATCCTCGTCCTTGGTAATCGCCAGCATAGCGGACATGCTGCTCTTCCACTTGTCGGCCATCTCCACATCCTCCGACAGTCCGGAGATGTATTTCGGAGGATAACTGAAGAACTCGGCCGAAATCTCCGATCGCTTAACGGTCCGGATGGCCGAACTCACCAGCGACATACACGCACGGCTGATTCTGGAATGGCCGAACGGTCTTTTGGCACCTGGTCTGTAAATCACCGGTACCAGGAGTGGATAGGCCACTTCATGACTGATGATATCCATGTATCCCTTCTCCTTGTAGTAGATCTGTGTCTCATTGGGGAGGAAATAGGC
>JBNMGJ010000310.1:0-1107 GCA_050872185.1 Mogibacterium sp. | reverse complement strand
GTGCAATTCTTATTGTGATACCGTTCACCGTCCTGTGGAAATATGAACACCCCGTCCACCAACTCATTTCGGAATTCTGCCTCCGTCATGGGATTCGTCGTTCTTTCTTTTCCTACATATGCCCGGGTCATCAGCGATAAGGTATAAGAAGATTGACTCCGAATTTCCAACGGATTATTCGTCTTGAGCAGCAGATTCTGTCTCAACGCAATCAGTTCATCCATCTCAGATTGTTTTCTTCGAAACATGTATTCTTTGATTTGAACCGACCGCACCAACGGATTGTTTTCCTGAATTCGTTCCTCTACGCTCAATGGAACCAAGGGCTGTACGTCTGTCAGAACGGCTTCCGTCGCAGCCTTTCGCAGTTCTGTAGCTGCTATGTACCCAGCATCTTCCACCGCACCATAGTAGAGGACGATGGAGAACAGAACCACCATTGCCGTCAGAAATACCGGCATCATTAGCGCCGCCTCTACAATATAGCTTCCCTTCTTCCCTCGGTTTCTTCTACTGATATTCTTTATGAAATGAATGTTTTTTCCGCCCTGCATTGATTGTTACGTCCACCCCTCCATAATACTCCGCCAGATTGAAATCTCGGTAGTAGCGATACTTCATGTTAATCTGCACCAGATCCATAATGCGAAGTGTCCTTATATCCTTCGGCATTGCCAGAATAAAGACCCACAGATAGTCCTCATAGGTGAGCCCCTCGCTCACCTTTTTCTGGATACTGCCTCCGGCAGTTTCCTGAACTTCCGCATTCTTTTCTTCCAACCGCTTCTGGGAATCCTCATCTAATTTCTTCTTCATTTCACCATCTTTCAGAATTCCTTGAATACTGGTTTTCCACGTCTTCTCAGTTTTCATCACCGGAACCCGTTCCCCTTGCAGCAAGTCCTCTACATCCTGATTTGCTTCCAAGGCGGCCCACGCCTCCATGAGGATTCCCTGTGTTACTATTCCCATAGGTCCTGGCGATATAATCTCCGCAATTGATGTTACCAGTTCCACCTTGGAAGAATCGCTATATAAATAGGCCAAGTTTAACCCATTCCGAATTAGAAACAATCTGCGTCTACAACTTTTGAGATTCGTTTCGTC
>JBNMGJ010000275.1:0-1756 GCA_050872185.1 Mogibacterium sp. | reverse complement strand
TCCATGTCGGTATTCACTCGGTTCAGCCTGAAGTGGTATGTGGAAATGTTCCATAGCAAGCTGATTCTGGGGGCGTTGGTGAACACCTTCTCCATCGCTTTGTTGGCGGGAATCATCGCCACGGTCATCGGCACCATGGCAGTCATCGGCATCGACAGCATGAAGCAGAGCACCCAGACGGTGCTGCTTGGATTCAACAATATTCCCATGCTGAACGCGGACATCGTGACGGGAATTGCCCTGATGCTTTCCTTCTTGATGTTCGGAATCTCCCTAGGGTATTGCACCATCCTGTTCTCCCATGTGACGTTCTGCATACCTTACGTGATTCTGTCGGTAAAGCCTCGGATGAACAAGGCCACGGACACCCTGTTCGAAGCGGCCATGGATCTGGGAGCCTCCCGTTCCTATGCCTTCCGAAAGGTGGTTTTACCGGAATTGATGCCGGGAATTGTATCCGGATTCCTGCTTTCTTTTACCATGTCCATCGATGACTTCATCGTGACACACTTCACTCGAGGTGCGGGAATCAACACGATTTCTACGCTCATCTACAGTGAGGTGAAAATCGGAATTCGGCCGTCCCTGTATGCACTGTCCACCGTCATCTTCCTGATTGCACTGGTGGTGCTTCTGATTGTGAACTACAACAATATGAAAAGAGAAAGGATGGCGGCATAGATGAGAAAAAAGAAATGGCTATTGGCGGCACTGGCGGTGTCCATGCTGCTAATTTGCACCGGATGCCGCAGCGGAGAGAATGGCGAGGTCTACGTCTACAGCTACGGTGATTACTTCGATCAGGAAGTTATTGCGGACTTCGAAGATGAGACGGGAATTCGCGTTATCCAGGATACTTATGATACGGCAGAGGAAATGTATCCGGTCATTGAGAAGGGAACCGTAGACTATGACGTGGTGGTGACCTCGGACTACATGATTGAGAAGATGATTGGAAACGATATGCTTCTGACGCTGGATAAGAAGAACATTCCGGCCCTCAAGAACATCGATTCGGAGTATTTGAAGAAATCCCAGAGCTTTGACCCGGGAAACAAATACTCGGTGCCGTATATGGTGGGGGTTTCTGGAATTATCTACAACAAGAAGATGGTGGGAAATGAGAAAATCGACTCCTGGTCGGATCTTTGGAATCCGAAGTTCAAGGACAGCATCGTGATGCCAGACAGCGTCCGGGATGACTTCATGATTGCCCTTCGCCAGCTTGGATATGATCAGAATACCACCGATGAGAAGGAAATCAAGGAGGCGGCGGAGCTTCTTAAGAAGCAGAAACCGCTGGTCTACAAGTATGCCAACGATTCCGCCCGGGACCTTCTGGCAGACGGCTCCGCCGCCATCGGTGTGGTGTGGAACGGGGAGTACATCTACACGAAGGATCTGAATCCGGATGTGGAGTTCGTGGTACCGAAGGAGGGAACCGAGTTCTTCGTGGACTCCTGGGTAATTCCGAAAACCTCCAAGAACAAGGAAAATGCGGAGAAATTCATCAACTACATGTGCAAGGCGAAGGTGGCCAAGCAGAACTTCGACTACTTGTACTACACCACCCCGAATGCAGCGGCAAAGGATTTGATCGAGAAGAAATATCGGAACCAGGAAGCGGTGTTCCCATCCAAGGAAACCCTGTCCAAGTGCGATACTCTCAAGACCTTGGATCCGAAGACCACAGATTTGTACAGCAAGTACTGGAAAGAAGTAAAGGCAAAGTAGGGGATAGTGGGGAGTAAAAAAG
>JBNMGJ010000259.1:0-2094 GCA_050872185.1 Mogibacterium sp. | reverse complement strand
GCATCCCCGATATGCTTCGGATCCAAACCGTATTCTTCCATGGCCTCCGCCAACGTAAAACCCTTTTCATCTCTGTGCTCTAACTCATCCGGATACAGTCTTCCACACATAGCACGACTTCCCATCAGCGCTGCACCGAACCGCGCACCTTCCTCCTCTGGAAGTGCCACGAACTCAATGGAACGCTTCGGGCGGAACTCCTCATCCTGCATAGCCCTTGCCGTCTCCAAAGCAGCAGATACTCCGGCCATTCCATCGAAACGTCCGCCGGTTTTTACCGTATCGAAATGACTTCCCGTCATAATCACCGGAAGGGTTTCATCTTCTCCCTTTAGCGTTCCGATAACCGTTCCCACCGCATCTTCACGAACAGAAAGACCCGCCTTCTCCATTTCACTTCGGATATAGTCTCGCGCCTCCCGAAACTCCTTTGAATAGGTATACCGAGTGCAGCCTTCCGACACTACGCTGCTGTATTTCGCCAGCGTCTCAATGTCTCGCTGGATTCGCTCTGTTTTCGTTCTCATCTGTCTTACTCACTTCTTTCTGTAAAACAAATCTGCTCTAATAGTACCACCCCGCATGGTCAAACTCAACGACTGCTTCCCCAGGTGGTCTTCCGTGAATATTCAAAAACCGGAACCATTTCTGGCTCCGGTCTGCACTATAGCTCATGCACCATCTCGTTAAGGTCCTTTGATTCGGTATGTCTCAATGTCGGTTCCACACCCTCTTCTGGATATCCCATCGGAATCAGAACCACCGGTTTGATGTGTTCCTGAAGCTTCAGGCCTCGGTTCAGCTTCTTCGGATTGAACCATGCCACCCAGCAGGAAGCGATGCCTTCCTCCCAAGCTGCCAGAATCATCTCATCTGCAACAATGGCCGTGTCCACCTTACCGGAATCAATGTTCGGGTCATAAGGATTGTGCCACACCTCATTCTCATCATAGCACACCACCAGAACTACTGGTGCTCCATAGCGACACTTGGTGGCACTATCGATTGCATCCAGTGCTCTCTTGCTCTTGCAGACGTAGATACGCTGGGGCTGCAGATTTTTCGCCGTCGGCGCCGCCTTTGCCGCCTCCAGAATCCGTTCCAGTTTCTCTGGCTCAATTGCTGTGTCCTTGAATTTCCGGACCGAAAAGCGATCCTTAATTGTTCTCAATACTCCCATGTTGTCCCTCCAGAATATACACATCATATTTACCATCAATACTCAGTGCAATTATACACCAACCAGAGGTTAAAAGCATAGCTGTATTTCATCTGGTACACGGCGGGGTTCCAAAAAAAGGCAAAAAAAAAAATGGCGGGAGTACGTGAGAATCGAACTCACCCATGACGCTCCTAACGCCACATAGCGGTTTTGAAGACCGTAAGGCACACCAGCACCTATCTACTCCCATGACACAATTATGTATTTTATCATCGTTATCAATATAACGCAACCGAAAAATTGAAATTTCTTATTTGTTTTTTTATATTCAACTCTCTATAGAGTAACTTCTCTTATATCTTTCGATTGACTTTCATTTTCTGATATAATATCATCTATTGAATGTATTCTAACGAGGTATAGAAAACCATGGAGGAAGAATATGGAAGACAAAATCTATCTGGACAACGGTGCCACATCTTATCCAAAGCCGGACGTAGTGGCAGATGCTGTATACGATTATATAAAGAACGTAGGAAGCAATATTAACCGAGGGAGCTACAACAAAGCCTATTCGGCAGCGGGTGTAGTTCTGGAAACCCGAGAATGGATTAACCAGATGATGAATGGTTACGGTTCCCGCTATACGATTTTCACACCAGGAAACACCTATTCCCTTAATTTCCTAATCAAGGGAATTGCCCGCAACGGAGACCGGATTCTGATTTCCGGCATGGAGCATAACGCAGTCTACCGCCCGGTTCATCAGCTTGAGGAAGCAGGTATCATCGATGTGGACTACCTTCCTTGTAACGAGAACGGTGAACTTCAGTTAAAAGAAGCGCTATCCATGATTGACGATTCCGTTCGTGCTGTAGTGATGGTCCATGCCTCCAATGTCAGCGGAACGCTACTTCCCATTCAAGAAGTGG
>JBNMGJ010000177.1:0-3879 GCA_050872185.1 Mogibacterium sp. | reverse complement strand
TATCCACACACAGAATCAGCTTGGAGAATCCGCCGTAGGCGGCAAAGTTGGCCATGGGGCCCACTGCATCGAATCCTGGGCCAATGTTGTTGACGGTTGCCATGACCGCGGTGAAGTTGGTGGTCATGGTGAATTCCTTTGGATCCAGTGATATTAACAGGAAGCTGATAATCAGAATGAACACATACAGTGCCAGATAGGCCTGCACGTGCTGGATGGTCTTCTCGCTGACCCGCTCCCCATCAATTCGCACGGTGCGAATTTCTTCCGGATGGAACACGTTATGCAGGTTTCTTCTCGCAGACTTCATCAGAATCAGCACCCGGGAAACCTTGATTCCGCCACCGGTACTACCTGCGCAGGCGCCTACGAACATGAGTACCGCCAGTATGGCTTTGGAGAAGTCCGGCCACAGGTTGAAGTCCACGGTGGAATAACCCGTGGTGGTGATGATGGATGCTACCTGGAAGGAAGCATCTCGCAGGGTTTTCCCCATGCTTCCATCTGCACCGTAGCGCATCAAATTCACCGTGATGAACAGGATGCTCGCCAATACGATAAGAGCGTACAGGCGGAATTCTTCTCCCTTCGCCACCTCTCGGAATCGCCGGTGCGCAATCATATAATAGACGCTAAAATTAATTCCAAAGAGCAGCATGAACACCGTGGTAATCCACTGGGCCAGCGGCGTATAGTCCGCACAGCCGGAGTTCAACACGGAAAATCCACCGGTTCCTGCCGTTCCGAAGGCAATACAGAAGGCATCGAAAGGCTTCATCTTGGCAATGAGAAGTAGCAGAATGTTAATGGCGGTGAGTATTACATAGATTCGGTACAGCACCGTGGCCGTGTCCCTCATTCGGGGCACCATCTTGTTAACCGACGGTCCTGGAGATTCGGCCCGTAGCAGGTGTAGGGAATACCCCTCTCCCTTGTGTGCCGAAGGAATGATGGCCAGGAAGAATACCAGCACTCCCATTCCCCCTATCCAGTGGCTGAAGGATCGCCAGAACAGAAGGCCTTTGCCCAGGGCTTCCACGTCGGACACCACAGAGGCTCCAGTGGTGGTGAAACCCGAGACAATTTCAAAAAGAGCATCGATAAATCCTGGAATTCGGCCCGAGATATAGAATGGAAGCGCACCGATAATACTCAGAAGAATCCATGCAAAGGCGGTTACAAGCATGCCCTCTTTCGCGTAGAAATTCATCCGGCACCGGTTGGAGCCTGCAAAGAACACGAACGCAATCGTCGCCGCAACTATCATCGCTCCCACGAATCCAATGACCGCCATCTGATCCCGCGTTGCAACGGCAATGACGAAGGATGGTACCATCAATCCGATTTCGATAATCAGAATCCAGGACCACATCCGCATCATGATTTTATAGTTCATTGATTTCTTCTCGTTCCTCCTCAAAAATATCGTTCAGCTGCAGAATCGGCCATGATCCGTTGGATACCACAATCACCCGGTCTCCCGGCTGGAAGAAGCTGTTTCCGCTTGGAAACTCAATCTTCCGGTCCCGTGTAATGGTTGCCAGCAGCACGTTTTTCTTGAATTCAATGTCCTTCAGCGGCTCATTGCAGTGAAGGGTGTCTTCGTTCACTCGGAACTCATAGGCCTGGGCCCGTCCTCCTGCAATGGAGTGCAGGGTTTCTGCAGAATCCGAACCGTTCTGCATGGCCCGGACGTACCGGAGAATGGTATTTCCGCACAGAATCTTCGGCGTGATTACGCTTCCCACCGGCATATTGGCGATTAGCGAGATATTCTCTCCTCGGCCCAGCTTGGTGACTACTTTCGGTACATTCAGCTCATTGGCGTAGAGAGATGTGATCACGTTCAGCTCATCCATACCGGTCATGGAGATAAACGCATCGGCTTTCTCTATATGTTCCCGGTCCAGAACCGACTCCTTAGACGCATCTCCCTGAATGATGGTGGCATCCCGCAGACGATCCGCCAGATACTCACAGCGCTCCATTCGCTGCTCGATAATCTTAACGCCAATCCGCTCCTCTTCCAGACGCTTCGCCAGATAATAGGTAATCCGTCCACCTCCGGTGATGGTAACATTGCGAATTCTCTTCGTGACGATATTCAGATTATGCAGAAGAGTACTCAAATTCGCCGCCGATGCGGTAACGTAGACGTGATCCCCCTTCTCCAGAATGAACTCTCCAGATGGAATGATCACCTCGTCCCGTCTTGCCACAACGCAGATCAGAATCTGGCACTTCACAATCTCATGCATCCGATACAGAGGCTGTCCACAAAGCGGACTGTCCTCCCGAACGCTAAGTTCTACCAGATCCACCAGTCCGTTGACGAATTCTTCTCGGCTCAGGAACCCTGGGTACCGGAGCAAACTGCTGATTTCGTGGGCGGTCTGGAATTCCGGATTCACCGTCAGGGATAATCCTAGCTGGTCTCCCAGCATATCTGTACTTTCCATATACTCTGGAGAACGAACCCTGGCAATGGTCGTAATATTCGGATTCAGTCCCTTTGCCGTCAAACAAGTCAAAAGATTGGTTTCGTCTTCTCCCGTTGCGGCAATCAGAAGATCAGTTCTTGCGATATTTGCGGCCCTAAGCACACTAACAGAGGCACTGTTTCCTTCAATAGACATTACATCATACTGTTCCAATGCTGCTTCCAGTGCTGCGGAATTCCGGTCAATTACCACCAGATCATGGCCGTCCCTGGATAGCTGGTCTGCCAGCAGGCTTCCCACTTTACCGGTTCCGGCAACAATAATCTTCATTATATATTTCCTCCTAGAAAATGTATTTGTCTTTAAGCGTACTGTAAATGATACCACAAATTCCCCTCGGTATCGACAGGAATATTGTAAAAACATGGATTTTGCCAATTTATTTTTATTGAAATTCGGTAAAAGATAATACATAATATATTGTATATGAGTTCTTTGGGATCTCATCACTATTTCTTTATTAACAGGAGGATTAATTATGGCTAAATATGATTGGGGAACATTCGGATTCCATATTCCGGAAATCATGCTTCCTAAAGAAGGAACTGATTATAGCAAGTGGGCAGTGGTTGCATGCGACCAGTACACATCGGAACCGGAATACTGGGAACAGGTAGAGGAAATCGTCGGTGATGCTCCTTCTACACTGCGCCTGATGCTCCCGGAAATCTATCTGGGCAAAGAAGCAGAAGCAGAGAAGAGTGCTGAGATTCGTAAGACCATGGATCAGTACCTTTCCGATGGAACGCTCCGCACGCTGGAACCAGGATGCATGCTGATTAAGAGAACAGCCGAAGGCAGAACCCGTACCGGTCTGGTTATCGCAACCGATCTGGAGAAGTACGACTTCAACAAGGGCTCCACTTCCCTGACCCGTGCAACAGAAGGTACCGTTATCGAAAGAATCCCACCTCGTCTCAGAATCCGTGAAGGTGCGCCAATTGAGATGCCGCACATTCTGATTCTGATTGACGACCCAGACAAGAGCGTCATTGAACCGCTGGTGAATGCGCCTCAGACGCCAGTGTACGACACGGACCTCATGTTGGAAGGCGGACACATCACCGGTTCCTTCATCGCAGAGAAGGATTTGGAAGGTGCAAAGGACGCCCTTTCCGCTCTGTATGACAAGGCTGTGGAGAAATACGGTGAAGGCAATGTAATCTTCCAGGCAATGGGCGATGGAAACCACTCCCTGGCTACCGCGAAGACCATGTGGGAGAACCTGAAGAAGACTCTGACGCCGGAAGAAGCGGAGAACCACCCGGCTCGCTATGCACTTTGCGAGATTGAGAACATCCACGACGAGGGCATCGTATTTGAGCCGATTCACCGTGTCATCTTCGCCAAGAAGGGTCAGTCCGGCATGGATCTGGTA
>JBNMGJ010000249.1:0-2344 GCA_050872185.1 Mogibacterium sp. | reverse complement strand
TCATCGTGTATGACGCATGGACAGCCTTCCGCCTGGACAAGCGTGTGCATATGCGCTACCCGGACAAGACCAGCCGTGAGAAGGCCAAATTCACTTCCTTCGCATTCGGTAAGGTGGTGAAGAAAACCATTCCCACAAGACTGTGGCTCATTGTCCTGACATGGGTGGCTCAGCACTGGGTGTTCACGGCATTCACGGATGCGCCGATGGTGTACATCATCACGGGCGTGATATGCGGCGAGCAATTCCTGAGCATCCTTGAGAACGAAAGCTCATGCAGGGACAATGCTGACGAGAGCAGACTGTGGAGGGTGCTTCGCAACGTGCTTGTGGACAAGACGGAAAGGCATTTCGACATCGACCTTGGCGGATTGAAGAACAAAGACAAAGAAGAAGATGACCATGTGGAAGATAGCGACACATAATTCGGTGACGGGCGAAGAGGGCAGGGGTTTGCTCTCATGGCTGGTGACACCTTTCTCACGGTGCCAGAGCAAGACCTTGGAAGAGCAGTACAAGGCAGGCGTGAGGTATTTCGACATCCGGGTGTTGCGTGACAAGTACGGCGAATGGCGGTGCGGCCACGGACTGTGGACGGCGAGGAAAACGTTTAAGGAAGTGTTTTACACGTTCCTCTACGAGTATTCGGATATCCGCTATTCGCTGACCATCGAGAAGGGCGGTGAAAGCGAATATACTGCATTCAAGGACACTTGGAGTGATCTGGCTGCAAGCGATCCCAGACTGACTTACGTAGCGGTGAAGCATCCCACCTGGCATGTGATAGCCATTCGGAATCCCGAGATGCTGATTCCGAAGTACAAGATTCTTGACGGAAGCAGCTGGCATACATACCTCCCTATCCCCTGGCTGTGGAAGAAGATTTACTACGACGATCCCGAATTCAACGAAGACTGCTTCACGATGGTGGACTTCGTTTAGGGCGGCGGTACAAACGAACAGTCCCACATATCCCGGAATGGGTATGTGGGGCCGCCGATTACTCACCTTTTAAAACTTGAGAAAATGAATCGCAGCACGAAACATTTTGCAAGTGCAAAGGTAGACAATTAATCGAAAACGGACAAGGAGAATATGGCGAATTTTGAAATATATGCCCCCTTCCTTCTGTCGTGGGAGGGTGGTTTCAGTAACAAGAAGAGCGACAGGGGTGGTGCCACGATGTGCGGCATCACTTACGGCACGTGGGAAACGTACTGTCGCAAGCACGGCCTGAGAGCTTCGGTTCAGACATTGCGGAGCATCACCAAGGAGCAGTGGAAGGACATCACCAAGACTTACTACTGGGATGCGGTGTGGGGAGACCTGCTGAGAAGTCAGAGTGTGGCCAACGTGCTTGCGGATTGGGCGTTCAATTCTGGTGTGAAGACGGCAGTGAGGAAACTTCAGTCTGTGCTTCCGGGACTTGCCACGGATGGGATGATGGGACCGAAGACTTTGAATAGGGTGAATTCAGAGAATCCGGTAGTGGTGTTCAAGAAGCTGAAGGATGCGAGGCAGCAGTTTTTCCATGATATTGTAAAGAACGATTCCAGGCAGGTCGTGAACCTGAAGGGGTGGACGAACCGTCTGAGGAATATCCGTTACGGACTGCTGGTGTGCAACGACAAGGCACAGAGCGAAATTAAGTGGACGGAACACTGATATTAGAATAACTCATAAAACAAGGTGCATATGTCGGAATTGAAACAACCTAAGAAGAAGGTGAAGCCTTCGCAGAAGATCATCCACGGAATACTGTCGGAGAGGGTGAACGAATACTTTGATTCCGAAGCCTTCGATAAGGACATGGCGCAGCTCGAACCGAGGGACAGACTCTCTATCATGGAGAAGTTTGCGCAGTATATCGTACCGAAGCAGCAGAGCCAGCGCATCGATATGAACACGAACATGAAGGTGAGCAAGTCGTTTGCCGACCAGATCAAGGATTTGGCGGCGCAGTACGATTCGACTCCCTTCCTCAACAAGGAAGAGAAACATGGAGCAGACAAGCATTGAATATAAGGGCATGACCAACCAGCCTTCGGACTACCTGTGCGAGGATGGTGATATGCTGGAGGCGGTGAACGCTGAATGGAGGGACGGAAGCTATCATGCGGCAAGGATTCCGAAGGGGATGACTTTCCATGTGGAGGGCTTCCGGCCCAGGTTCCTTCATGAACCGAGTGATGGGAAGAAGTACTACATCGGGATCAAACGGAACGATGAGGGCGACAAGTGGGTGCTGGCTGCATATACTGATGACGGGAGCGAAGTGACTGTGGAGAATGCTCCAAGCTCGGAGAGTGATGAGGTTTTCGGAAATTTCTGTGCCTTGGGGAAT
>JBNMGJ010000133.1:0-5075 GCA_050872185.1 Mogibacterium sp. | reverse complement strand
GCGGT
The DNA here is from genome assembly GCA_050872185.1 of Mogibacterium sp. GTDB lineage: Bacteria > Bacillota > Clostridia > Peptostreptococcales > Anaerovoracaceae > Mogibacterium_A. The sequence continues at coordinate 5,070 of JBNMGJ010000133.1, read as the reverse complement.
GGCCTGTCTTTTTATATCTGCTGTAAAAGCAGGTTCAACTCTCTAGTGGAAGCCGATTCCGTATGCCAGTGTTACCAGACGAAGGGCGAAGAGGAAGAACGCAACCCACATAACCGGAGCGATGTCCTTAGCCTTCTTGGTGATAACCTTCAGCAGAACCCAAGAAATCATACCGAACATGATTCCGTTGGCGATGGAATAGGTGAATGGCATCATGATGATTGCCATGAATCCACCAGCAGTGTCGGCGATGTCTGCATCGAAGTTCATGTTTTTAACCGATGTCAACATCAGAAGTCCAACGTATACCAGTGCCGGAGTGGTTGCAAATCCCGGAATCGCCAGGAAGATTGGCGAGAAGAACAGGGAGATCAGGAACATCACGCCGGTAACCAGTGCGGTCAGACCGGTACGTCCGCCGGCAGCAACACCTGCAGTGGACTCTACGTAACTGGTAACGGTAGAAGTACCGAAGCAAGCACCCAGAATAGTACCGAATGCGTCGGAGAGCAGTGCGCCCTTTGCACGAGGCAGGTTGCCATTCTCGTCCAGCAGGTTACCCTTGGAAGCAACACCAATTAGTGTTCCCACGGTATCGAACAGGTCTACGAACAGGAAGGAGAACACGATAACTGCGAACTCTACGATATTCTTTGCCACCCACTTGAAATCGAAGGCAAACATGGTTGGCGCCTTCGGAATGAAGGATGCACCGGACAGGGTTGGAATCAGGGATGCGGCACCGTTGGCAACGTCTACGTGATACCAGCCAGTGAGCTGTGCAACGATTCCCAGAAGCCATGTAGCCAGGATGCCCCACAGAACTGCACCTGGAACATTGTAGTGAACCAGTACGCAGATGATGATGAAGCCCAGCATTGCCAGTACGAACTGCGGAGTGGATACGGATCCCAGATCTACCAGGGTGGATTCACTGCCGATTACAACACCGGCACTTTTGAGTCCAACGATGGTGATGAACAGACCGATACCTGCGGTGATACCGTATTTCAGGTTCTCCGGAACGTCGTTCACCAGCTTCTCACGGAAGTTGGTCAGGGAAAGCAGCACGAAAATGATACCTTCTACCAGAACTGCGGTGAGGGCAATCTTCCATGGGTCGTTGATTCCGGCCTGAGCCATTGGGATGCAGACCGAATATGCGAAGTATGCGTTCAGACCCATTCCGGAAGCCAGGGCAACCGGATAGTTGGCGAAGAACGCCATGAATAGTGTGCCAAAGAACGCGGAAACTGCAGTTGCGGTGAACACGGCACCGGAATCCAGTCCGGCAGCGGACAGGATGCTTGGGTTAACCGCCAGGATGTATACCATCGATAGGAAGGTAGTGACACCGGCTACAACCTCGGTGCGGACATCAGTTCCATGCTCTTTCAGTTTGAAAAATTTCTCCATAATGAGTATCTCCTTAAAAGTACATGATAATAATGATAGATAATAACGTAGTATTGAGGAATCTTCCTCAAAAAAACACAAAACCATTATAATTCAAAAAAACCATGCAATCAAGAAAAAAACCTTGCAATCAAAGAGGTTTTACCATATAATATACGAGTATTTTTATGCTGTATCCATATGCAGCACATATTTTATATTTGACACATCGTGTAGATGCCGCGGTGCCTTTGCAGGTTGAAGGCGAGAACGCACGATGGAAGAAACGAAACCGGAGGTATTATAATGTCAGTAGTTTCTATGAAACAGTTACTTGAAGCCGGTGTTCATTTCGGACACCAGACCAGAAGATGGAACCCTAAGATGGCTCCGTACATCTTCACAGAGAGAAATGGAATCTATATCATCGATCTGCAGAAGACCATCAAGATGATTGACGATGCTTATGATTTCATGAGAGAAGTAGGCGAATCCGGCAAGCCGGTTCTGTTCGTTGGTACAAAGAAGCAGGCTCAGGCTGCAATCAAGGACGAAGCAAATCGTTGTGGTATGTACTACGTTAACGAGAGATGGCTGGGCGGAATGCTGACCAACTACAAGACCATCAGCAAGAGAATTGCACGTCTCAACGAGATCAAAGAGATGGAAGAAGATGGCACTATCAATAAGTATGCGAAGAAGGAAATTCTGAAGATCAGAAACGAAGCTGAGAAGCTGGAGAAGTTCCTGGGCGGTATCAAGGATATGGAAGGTATGCCAGGTGCAATCTTCGTTGTTGATCCGAAGAAAGAAAAGATTGCTGTTAAGGAAGCACGCATTCTGGGAATCCCTGTAGTAGGTATCGTAGATACTAACTGTGACCCAGACGATGTTGATTACATCATCCCAGCAAATGATGATGCAATCAGAGCAGTTAAGCTGATCACTTCCGTAATGGCAGATGCTATCGTAGAGGCAAAGCAGGGCGAGAGCTTTGACGAAGGTGCTGCAGAAGAGACAGCTGAAGCTGAAGAAGCTGCAGACGAAGAATAATCATCGATAGGTAAGCGGCTTCTTCAGAATGTTTCCGGGGAAGCCGCATTTTCTAGATTGCATATTAATAGGAGGACAAAGACATGGCTGTAACAGCTGCACTCGTTAAAGAACTGCGTGAGCGTACAGGCGCAGGTATGATGGACTGCAAGAAGGCACTTGTTGAGACAGACGGTGACATCGACAAGGCAATCGATTACCTGAGAGAAAAGGGAATCATGAAGGCTCAGAAGAAGGCTGGCAGAATTGCTGCAGAAGGTCTGGTAAGAGTCGCTTTCGGTGAAGGCAACAAGACTGCTTCCATCGTAGAAGTAAATTCCGAGACAGACTTCGTTGCAAAGAACGAAGAGTTCGTTGAATTCGTAGAAGACCTGGCAAAGGAAGTTCTGTCCAAGGGCAATATGCCGATGGATCAGTTCATGGCAGAGCCTTTCACAGAAGGTACTGTACAGGAGACTCTGACTGCTAAGGTTGCGAAGATTGGTGAGAACCTGAGCATCAGAAGATTTGCTAAGGTAGAAGAAGACGGCGTTGTATACGTTGGATACACCCACGGTGGCGGCAGAATTGGCGTTATCGTAGGAATTAAGACCGACGCAACCGCAGAGGAAATCGCTGCAGTAGGTAAAGATGTTGCAATGCAGGTTGCTTCCATGAACCCGAAGTTCGTGAACGAAGCAGGCGTTGATCCGGAATATCTGGAGAACGAGAAGAAGATTCTGACTGAGCAGGTTCTGAACGAAGGCAAGAAGCCGGAGATGGTAGAGAGAATCGTTACCGGTAAGATCAAGAAGGAACTTAAGGAAGTATGCCTCCTGGATCAGCCGTTCGTAAAGGACAGCGATATGTCCGTAAAGCAGTATGTAGACAACGCTGCTAAGGAAATCGGCAAGGCTATGGAAGTTGTTTCCATGGTTCGTTATGAAGTGGGTGAAGGAATCGAGAAGAAGGAAGGTGACTTCGCAGCAGAAGTAGCCGCTCAGGTTGCTGGAAACTAATTTCCTTATATTGTAAAAAGAGAGCCGGGTGCATTACGCATCCGGCTTTTTTGGAAAAAGGAGTGAAATTATGGAGAAAGTACTGCTTCTGAACGGCAGCCCTCATCAGTTCGGCTGCACCCATACCGCTCTTCGTGAAGTTTCCGATGCACTGGAGGATTCCGGGCTTCAAACGGAAATTCTGCACGTAGGCGCACTGAACATTCCGGGATGTAAAGCCTGTGGATACTGTAAGCGGACGGGCAAATGCATCATGGATGGCGACCCGGTAAATCCGGTGATTGAGAAAATCCAGAACTGTTCCGGACTCGTGGTAGGCTCTCCGGTGTATTACGGTGGCCCTTCCGGTACACTGGTATCTCTACTGGAAAGGGTGTTCTACGCCTGCGATTCCGCATACCTTCGGGGAAAACCGGCGGCAGCCATCGCATCTTGCCGTCGTTCTGGAACCACGGCCACTTTCGACCGGCTGAACAAATTTTTTACCATATCACAAATGCCGGTAGTCTCATCACAGTACTGGAATGGCGTCCACGGAAATAATCCAGACGAGGTGCTTCATGACCTGGAAGGCATGCAGACCATGCGTACGCTAGGTCGAAATATGGCTTGGATGATTAAATGTTTTGAGGCCGGTCGTGCGGTGGGGATCGAGTTCCCAGAACCGGAAGAATGGATCGCGACGAATTTCATCCGCTAAAAGCAGGTTCGTCCCAGTTGAAAACACCATCCGAAAATGATAAGATTACACGTATTGAAAATGGAAGGAAGTAGAATATGAGATCATTAATGATGTTAGTAAGCCTTCTGGTGGTGGGCGTAGGAACGTTCTGCATTGCCAACGCCAGCGTTCCGTTCATCGGTGTGGCGTTCATTATCGGAGTTGCGGTTCTCTTAATGGGTGTATGCGAACTGATCGCAAACCGGGTCACCAACACCAGTGCCTATGAATCGGATAATGAGATGAATGTGGAAGGAATCATTTCAGTGGTTCTTGGGTGCGTGTTCCTTTCGGGACAGATTTCGGAGGATGCAGCGATTACATCGATATTTGCGTTCTGGTCCGTCTTAGAAGGGTTAAAAGCACTCTTTTCTGTCAATTTCAATTTCCGTACCCAGTCAAAGGTGGATCGGTTTTCCGAACTTCTGGGCGTGGTAATGAGCCTTTTGGGTGTGTATATGTTCTTTAACGTACGCCTGCTGGATATGAAGATTCTGACGTTGGTAGGGGCGGTTCTGTTCTTGCTGGGACTGAGCCGGTTCCGTATCGCTTTGTCGATTGAATACCGGACACCGGATATGCTGACAGGTAATAAAGAACGGCTGGCAGATGCAAAGCGTGATGAGAAGAGAGCGATGCAGAAGGCGAAGGAAGGAATTCGGGAAACGAAGGAAGCCAGAGAACGGATTGCAAAGGCTCGGAAGGCCATTGATAAGGAGGAGTCTATGATGCGCCGCGCAGAGAGAAGACGTTCTGCGGAAACAGAAAAGAAATAAAATCCGAAAAAGTTTAAAAAAGTTGTTGACAAGTGCTGGAAAAGTGCGTATAATTCTATCTTGTCGTCACCGAAAAGCAGATGCGATTCGGGGCGCAGCGTGCGGACTTTCCGGCACTTTCGTGCAT
>JBNMGJ010000048.1:0-10581 GCA_050872185.1 Mogibacterium sp. | reverse complement strand
CGCATTGTGTATCCACCTTTGAACGGATCTGGCGGTGAACCGGTACGAAAAATTCTTGCGGACAGCGGGTTCAAGAGGGTTTTCGTGGTATCGGAGCAGGAGAAACCGGATGGGAATTTTCCGACCCTGAGGGTTCCGAATCCGGAGTGTGAGGATAGCTTTGAATTGGCCAAGAAGTACGCCAGAGCGGTGGCAGCGGACGTGATTATCGCTACCGACCCAGATGGCGATCGTCTGGGCGTGGCAACTTTGGATGACGATGGAAGTTATCGCATGTTGACCGGAAACCAGATTGGGCTTCTCCTGATGGAATACATCCTTTCGGAGAAAAGCGCCAAGGGGACCCTTCCGGAGAATGCATACTGCATCACCTCGTTGGTATCTTCCAGACTGTCTCGCGTAATTGCGGAGCGGTATCATGTGACACTGGAGGAGCGTCTGACTGGATCCCGTTTCTTCGCAGAGTGCATCCGGGAACATGAGGAGAAGGAAGACGGGGAATTCCAGTTCGGTTTCGAAGAAGGAAACGGCTACATGTTCTCTTCAGAGGTACGGGACAAGGATGCCATTGCTGCTTGCGTGGCCATTGCGGAGATGGCAGCGGTTTCAAAATCCTACGGCCTGAAGCTAATCGATCAGCTAAAAGCAATTTATCGTCTGTACGGCTATGCCGCAGAGAAGAGCATTTCCATTGATTGCAGCGGACCGAAGGGGGCCGAGGCGATTAAGCACTGCATGGAGCATTATCGTTTCCTAGGTGGAAAACTAGGGGCCATTGGTCAGGATCTCTACTACCGGGATGTGAAGACCTATATCGACAAGATGCCAGAAGCGGATGCTCTGATTTATGAGCTGAATGAGTTGGATTGGATTGCCATCCGACCATCGGGAACAGAGCCGAAGCTGAAAATCTATTTTGGTTTCTACGGAGACAAAACCGCGGCGGAGAGCCGGCTGAAGACGGTTTCCCAACAGTTACTTCACGATATCAACGAGGTGTTGATGGGAAAACGGTAAAGCTGTTTACAATATTATGAAGAATCGAAATGGAGCAGTTTAGGCTGCTTCATTTTTTTGCCGGAAAAATTACGGTTGACCGATAAAAATTTTATTTTTATCTTGAACAGGTTAACCGATAATGATACAATACCGTTATCGGTTAACTAGATTAGTAGGGCGGTATGAATATGAATAAGAGAAAACATGGGATCAATAGAATAATAAGCATGACGTTGGCAGTAGTGTTACTCCTGTTCTCCGTAGTTCCGGCAGGAGCGGCTACATCAGTGCCGGTGAATAGTGATGGAAATGTCAACAGCGATGGTACCAAGATTAACAGTGACGGTGCTATCAATAGTGATGGAAATAAAGCTAGCGCGAGAAGCGGTGCGAGAGTGCAGACCTTCTCGGCCGGACGTTCGGTGGCGGTGACATCCTCTCTCAAGAAATTGACCAAGGGATGGCATTCAGTAAGCGGATATCGGTACTATTTCTATGCTACCGGAAAGTTCTACACCAACAAGATTGTAAGCATTTCTGGAAAGAAATATTACTTTGATAAGAATGGACACTTGCTGTATGGAGTGAATGCTTATGGCAGTGACAAGTATTACTCGGATTCCAATGGTGCTATTAAGACGTCGGCTGGATTTGTTAACAGTTCGGGGTACCGTTACTATGTTCAGAGCGGTGGCAAAATTATGGCAGGACATACTTTCAAAGTCTCCGGGAAGATTTACAAGGCCTATGGAACCGGTCGCATTGGAACCGGCGTCTTCCTGTATGGAACCAAAGCTCACTTCTATGCGGACAAGAATGGTGTGGTTCGTACGAAACCGGGATTTATTACCTACAATGGGTATCGTTACTATATTACGAAGAATGCTGGTCGGATTGAGTGCGGACGCACCTTCAAAGTGAATGGAAAGACGTACAAGGCCTATGGAACGGGAAAGATTGGAACCGGAGTATTTCTGTACGGAACCACGGCGCGCTTCTACGCAGATAAGAATGGCGTGGTGAAGCTGACGGCGGGATTCGTTACCTATGGTGGTAAGAAGTACTATGTTCAGAAAGGCGGAAGGATTCTTCTGGGCAGAACTTTTAAAGTGAAGTCCAAGACTTACAAGGCCTTCGCCGATGGCCATTTGGGTACGGGCATCTTCAAGTACGGAAGCAAATACTACTATGGAGACGCCAATGGCGTGGTAACCACCAAGGCAGGCGTGGTAACTTACAACAAGAAGTATTATTATGTCCAGTCCGGCGGTGCAGTTGCGATGAATCAACTGATTACAGTGGGTTCGAAGAAGTACATGGCAACAGAAACCGGTGCACTGAAGACGGGATTCTTTGAAGAATCCGGTACAAAATATTACGCGAACTCCAAGGGGGAAATCATCACGAAGACCGGATTCCTGGTAGTGAATGGTAAGACCTATTACATCCAGAAGGGTGGCGCCATTTTCTGGGGACACACCTTCACAGTGAACGGAAAGACTTATAAAGCCTATGGGGATGGGCGCCTGGGAACTGGATTGTTCAAATACGGATCCTATTACTACTACGCAGACGGTACCGGTGCGGTGAAGACCACAGCAGGATTGATTACGCTGAATGGCAAGAAGTATTACGTTCAGAAGGGCGGAAAGATTGCGGCGAGCACCACGATTACCACAGGTGGTACAACCTATAAGGCTGATGCGAGCGGTGTGCTGACTGCACAGAAGACCTCCGGCACAGAGCTCATGAAGATTGCCCAGAAGGAAGTGGGAACCAAGACTGGAAAGAAGTACTGGGAGGCTTATTTCGGTACGAAATTCCGGAATGGCGATGCGACCCCGTGGTGTGGAACCTTCGTAACATGGTGCTTTAAGCAGGCGGGACTGTACAGCCTCATCAAGGATATTCAGGATTACGGAAATCTGGGATATGTTCCTTCGTATACCGCCTATGCGAATAAGAAGAAGCTGTGGGTAAGCGCCAACAAGGCGAAGGCAGGAGATATCATTATCTTCGGTTCTAGCCAGCATGTTGGTTTGGTGAAGTCCGTATCTGGCAATATCATTACTACCATTGAAGGAAACACCGGAAGCACCACCAATGGTGAAGTAAAACAAAAAACCTATACCCTCAGCAACAGCTGGATTAAAGGCGTTATGCGGGTAATCAAATAAGAAAAGACGATGAGTTTAACTGCAAAGAAAAGGATTACGGGAGATGTCTCGTAATCCTTTTTTAGTGGAAGTGTTTTTAGATATGCATAACGGGAAAGAGGCGCAAGGGAGTCAACCCTTGTTTTTCACAGAGATTTAGCTATAATAAAGTAGCAGACTATAATTTTTGAGTGAAAGCAAATGATGAAGAATAACAATACAAAGAAAATTAAAGACAATTCCTACGTGAATGACGTTGTGGATAAAATTGAATGCATTGCAGAGATTGCGGTTCTTTCAGTAGTATATTTCTATTTCTGGAGAATGCAATACGATCCATCTCTGTTTCCTCCGCTACAGCACAGGGGGAGATTTGTCATCGCTGGCATCTATGCGTTGATTTTGATTATCAGCTTCGTGTGGACGGAAGGGTTCCGATGGGGATATTTGAAGCGGCTAGACGTGGTGATTTCCCAGGGGGTTTCTATCATCCTGGCCAACTTCATTTCCTACTGGCAGCTGTCTCTGATTGCCAACGGTATGATTCCCATTACACCGATGTTGGAATTGACGGGACTTCAGATTGCAATCTGTATTCTGGCGTGCTTTATTTTTACAGAAATCTACTTCAAGATGCACTCCAAGAAGAATATGGTTATGATTTATGGGACCGAGAATGCGCTAAAGCTGCAGTTCAAAGCCAATAGCCGCCTGTCCCAGTACCATGTGTCGAAATCCATTTCGGTAGATGAGGATTTTATCGATATCATTTCGGAAATCAATCGATACGATGGTGTTATCATCAACGATCTTCCGGGGAAGAAGCGGAACAACATCCTGAAGTACTGTTATTTCAACGGTATCGACGCCTATGTAGTACCAAAGATTTCGGATATTATCATTCGAGGCGCAGATGATTTCAATCTGTTGGACACTCCGATTGTGGTCACCCATGGCAAGGGATTGACGCTGACTCAGCGGATGCTTAAGCGTACCATGGACGTGGTATTGTGCCTGATTGCCATGATTCCGGCTTCCATTATTATGGTCATAACGGCGATTTGCATTAAGTTAGATGATGGCGGTCCCGTGTTCTTCCGTCAGGAAAGGGTGACCCGGAACGGAAAGCACTTCAATGTAATCAAATTCCGAAGCATGATTGTGGATGCGGAGAAGTACAACAAGCCGATTCCTGCGGTGGATCAGGATCCGAGAATTACAAAGGTGGGAAAGTTCATCCGGGCAACTCGAATCGATGAATTGCCACAACTCTTCAACATCTTGAAAGGCGATATGAGCATTGTAGGTCCTCGCCCGGAAAGAGTGGAACACGTGGAGAAATATTCCAGAGAGATTCCGGAGTTCATTTACCGTGAGAAAGTGAAGGGGGGACTCACCGGATACGCCCAGATCTACGGTAGGTACAATACGTCCGCTTATGACAAACTGAGATTGGATTTGATGTACATCGAGGACTACTCGCTGGTTCTGGATATTAAGATGATTTTCCGGACAATTCGTATCCTCTTCCAGAAGGACAGTACCGAAGGCTTCGATAAAGCAGCCGAACTGGAGCAACTGAAAGAGGATGAGGTGGAGAAAATCCGAAAGGCACTGGACGATGATGAATAGGTCATCTCAGTTTGCAATAAAGGTACGAATGGTATATAATATACGGGAATTTTTGATTCATTCGAAATTCTGAGAGGAGATATTATGGCAAAGAAGAAATCAAACCCATGGACTCGAAGGAGAAGAAGAGGAAGACGAATCGTCAATACTCTTTTGATTGTCCTGATTATCGTTCTAATTGGCGCGATTGCTGCTGTGATGGCCGGAACCAAGATTCTGAATACTGTGAACCGTGCGGATTTGAAAAGTTCTGCAAATCTATACAAGCATGAAGTAGATGGATACACGAACATTCTTCTTCTGGGGGTTGATACCCGGGATTTGAATGAGGTGAAGAATTCCCGTACGGATATGATTATGATTGCATCAATTAATAATTCTACCGATGAGATTACACTGACTTCGGTCTATCGTGACACATATTTGCAGATGGGTGACACATCAACTTATGACAAGATTACCCATGCCCACTATTATGGAAGCACGGAGATGTCCATCGCATCCATTAACCGGGCGATGGATTTGGATATCGATCAGTATGCACTGGTGAACTTCAAGGGCGTGGCTGATGCGGTAGATGCTATGGGAGGTCTGGAAATCAACGTAGAAGATTACGAGATTGACGAGCTGAACAAGTATGCGAAAGAAACCGCGAAGATTATCGGTAAGAAATCTTACACGAAGGTAAAGAAACCTGGAAAGCAGGTCCTGGACGGCTGTGCTGCCGTATCTTATGGACGTATCCGTAAGGGCGTGGGAGACGACTACAAGCGTACAGATCGTATGAGAATCGTCTTTAAGAAGATTCTTTCCAAAGCAAAGAGCATGGATGTGAAGACCCTGTACAAAGTGGCTGGCGCGATTCTTCCAGAAGTTCAGACCAACCTCAGCAATAAGGACATGTTGGATTTGGCATTGAAGCTGAAGAAACTGAATGTGGGAAGCAGTAAGGGATTCCCGTACAACAAGGCTGCCGGACTGGTGGATGGCGTATCCTATGTGCAGGCAACCGATTTAGCAGGGGATGTGAAGACCTTCCATGAGAAAGTATTTAAGGAAAAGGATTACGAACCGAGTTCCAACGTGCAGGAAATCAGTCAGATTGTCAGCGCATATCAATAAGATGGTTAGAGAAGATATCCGTAGGATTTACGGATATCTTTTTTATAGCTGTTTATTTTTACCGGTAAAAGAAAGTTCGAATGTTCTATCAGAGTGAATCCGTGCTATCCATTAAAGTTTTGATATGGTATAATAATATGAATTATTCTGTAAAGGAAAAAGAATATGACGCTACTGAAGTATATATTTGCGATTCTGGTGAGTCTTCCGATTCTTATTCTAGGATTTTTCCTTTTGAATAAGTGCGCGATGAACACAAAGAGAAAGAAGGATTCTTCACAACAGAAAAAGAATCCAAGCAGACGAAATGGAGAATTGAGGCGATAATGGAGAGAGGCTTTTTCATCACACTAGAGGGCACCGATGGCGTGGGGAAAACTACGCAGATTGGTCTTCTCAGGGAATTCCTGGAGGATAGAGGATACAAGGTATATGTAACCCGGGAACCGGGAGGAACTTCGATTTCGGAGAAACTCCGGGAAATTCTTCTGGACAAGGGGAATTCCGAGATGACCGATGTCACGGAAATGATGATATACGCAGCCTCCCGTGCGCAGCTGGTGGCAGAGCGAATTGAACCGGCTCTCCATCAGGGCGTAATTGTCATCTGTGACCGATTTGTGGATTCCAGCGTGGCTTATCAGGGATACGGCAGAGACTTGGGGGATGCAGTACGTGTAGTGAACACGTATGCAACCAATGGGCTGGAGCCGGACATTACCTTCTTCCTGGATTTGGATCCGAAAGAGGGAAGAGCCCGTATTGGCAAAGAGGTTCAGGACCGTCTGGAACAGGAGAAAATGGATTTCTTCTATAGAGTGTACGATGGATATCAGGACCTGTGCCGGAAATATCCAGAACGCATGGTGCAGATTGATGCGTCTCGCTCGGTAGAAGAGATACAGAAGAATATGCGGGAGGTATTAACCGCACGGATGAAAGGACTGCAATAGATGAATGCGCTAGCGGAAATCAGACGCTGCGTTCGGGAGGGAACTTTGGCCCACGCATACATTATCGAAGAAGAGAATGCAGAGGCTCGGGGGGGAACCTTGACGCAGATTGTTCAGGCGATTCTTTGCCAGAATGCCGATGTACAGCAGCGTCCTTGCGGTGTTTGCCCAGATTGCAGAAGGGTGCAGGCCCATTCCCACGAGGATGTGGTGTACATGGCGAAGACCGGAGCGAGAGGATATCTGGTGAACGAGGGGGTCGTTCCTTTCTTGGAGGACTTTGCGCTGAATCCCTACGGCGACCGAAAAATTGGCGTAATCGAGGATGCGAATCTACTGCCGGAAGCGGCACAGAATAAGATTTTGAAGACTTTGGAGGAACCATATCCAGGGAATATCATACTTCTGACGACATCCAACCGGGAAAGTCTTCTTCCGACAATTCGGTCTCGTTGCGTGCTTCTTCGAAATCAGAGCGAAGAAGTGGAAGTGGATTCTGCAGAATCCCTGGAAATCTGGAATCAGAAATACTTTTTCCAATATCGAAAGGCCATTGAGAAAACCTTCAAGTCCGCAGAGGAAGCACTGAGTTTTCTGGAAATATTGGAGCAGGAAGCGCATCGTCTTCAGAAGGTGGAACCGGTGCTTCGGATTGAAGAGGCGAAAAAGGATATTCAGAGCGGAATGGGATGGAAACAGGCGTTGAAAAGACTATACCTGGAGTTGAAACAGAGATAGAAACGGAGGAGTTGAATGACAGAAATTGTCGGAGTCGGTTTTATCAAAGCGAGTAAGACATATTATTTCGACCCACAAGGGAAGAAATTCAAGATAGGAGAACTGGTTATCGTGGAGACGGCACGGGGCCTGGAAATGGGTCACATTTCCATTGAAAACCGGGAAGTGGAGGACAGCGAAATTGTTGCTCCGCTAAAACCAATTGAACGCCGTGCCACCAAGGCCGACCTTGCGAAGTACCGGGAGAACCAGAGCAAGCGGGAATCCGCAATGAAGGTCTGCGAAGAGAAAATCCGAAAGCACAAATTAGAAATGAAGTTGGTGGATGCGGAATACACCATTGATGGAACGAAAGTGATTTTCTACTTCTCGGCGGATGGACGAATTGATTTCAGAGAGCTGGTGAAGGATCTAGCATCTCATTTCCGTATGCGAATTGAACTGAGACAGATTGGCGTGCGAGATGAAGCCAGAATGTTAGGTGGAATTGGCATTTGCGGAAGACCCTTCTGCTGTAGCAGATGGTTACACGATTTCCAGCCGGTGTCGATTAAGATGGCAAAGCAGCAGAACCTGTCGTTGAACCCGTCGAAGATATCCGGTTCTTGCGGAAGACTGATGTGCTGTCTGAATTTCGAAAACAAGACGTATCAGGAACTTCGAAAAGGAATGCCGAATGAAGGGGAACGAATTCAGACGCCGGATGGACTTGCGAAAGTCGTTACCGTGGATTTGTTTAATGGCAAGGTCAATGCCCGTCTCTTCGAAAAGAACAGAGATCGGGATAAAGATAAGGATAAGGACAAAGGGAAGAACCGGGAGAAGGATAAGGATCGAAACCGCAAATCCGATAATAACGAGATGATCCTTTCTCAGGAAATCAAGACTTATTTCAAGCAGGAAATCCGCAGAGTGGATAAGAAACCACATAAGAAATCCAAGGTCGAAACAGAAGATGTGGATGCAGAAACCATGCGGGAGTTGGAGAAGCTGACGAGGGATTAATGGAAAGAATAGATTCTATCGGATTTGGTGGAATGGAACTGGAACAGGGCGACGGCTTTCGATTTGGTGTGGATGCAATTCTGCTAGCAGCCTTTGCAGCAGGGGAAACCGGCGGAAAAGGCATGCGGCAGAAAGATTTGCTTAACGGCGTTGAGCTGGGCTGTGGAAATGGTATTGTATCCTTGGTTATATCCCACAAGATTCCAACGACCCGAATTACTGGCGTGGAAGTGCAGTCGGAAGAGGCGATGAGAGCGAAATCTAATGTGAGGCGCAATCACCTCCAAGACCGCATTGAAATCGTGCATTCTGATATTCTCGATTTCGTTCAGAATCAAGAAAAGGAACCAGGCAGTTATGATTTTGTCGTGACCAATCCGCCTTATTTCAAGCGAGGCGGTGCAATTCCCAACAATTCATCGGGGAAGTACATAGCTCGCCACGAAACCAGTGCAGACTTGGACGGATTTCTTAGGGTGGCATCGCAGCTCCTGAACCGAAGAGGAGAATTGTTCATGGTGCATAGACCTGATAGACTGGTGGACATCTGTGCAGGAATGCGAAAACATCATATAGAACCGAAGGAACTTCAGCTGGTAGCGCCTTATCCGGGAAAGGGTGCGAATATTTTGCTTGTACATGGAATCTGCAATGGGGGAGCGGAACTACGGGTGCTCCCGACGATATATGTAAGAAATGAAAATAAGGAATACTCGGAACTGATTGATCAAATCTATGAACGAGGATATTCCGAGAGTTAGGAAAATAGAATTTATTTTTACAGAAACAGAACAGGAGGGAAGCGATATGGATATTTCGCTGAATCTGAAAGATTTACTGATACTGGTGTTGCTGATTCTGACCATCATGCTGGTGGTGTATCTTATTATGCTGGTATCGAAAGGAAAGGATACGCTGAAGAAAGTGGACTCGATTCTGGATGACGCGGGTAAAATTTCTTCTATCGCTGCAGAGAAAACCGAGCAAATCGATGGGGTGATTGACAGTGCAGCGGACACGGTGATGGGAATCGTAGAGTCGGTACATCAGAATTCATCCGTAATCAGCAAAATTGCCAGCGTGGGAACCGGTGCTATGGCGGTTAAATCCCGAGGGGCGAAGAAACGTTCTCGTAAGGAGGAAGCTTCCTTGGCAAGAGCGAAGTCCCGTAAAGAGAGAAGAAAGTAATCGATTCGGTTCGCCTCAGGGTGTATGGTGTGATTGATTGTAGACATATTTATTGAAAATTGGAGATATAGAGGGAGAGAAAATGGCAAAGATTCTAGTAAATGAAAGTGGACCACTTCATGGTACAGTGCAGATTAGCGGAGCAAAGAATGCGGTGCTTCCGCTGATGGCTGCAACGCTTTTGACCGATGAAACTTGCAGAATTGAAGATGTACCGAATCTGGCAGACGTTAAAGTAATGCGGGAAATGCTAGCCAGCTTTGGTGCAGAAGTGGAGGAATTATCCCCAGGAGTTTTGTCGGTAACGGCAAAGAAGATTCAGACCACAGAGGGCGACCCGGAATTGGTTAGCGAAATGCGAGCTTCCACCATGGTAATGGGACCACTGTTGGCACGTTGTGGTAAGTGTGTCATGCCGATGCCGGGTGGATGTTCCATCGGAAAGAGACCGATTGATCTTCACCTGAAGGGATTCCGTGCACTCGGTGCAAAGGTGGAATTCGATGAAGAGAAGGAACACGTGATTCTGACCGCAGGACCAGAAGGATTGGTGGGAGATGCTATCTATCTGGATTTTCCAAGTGTAGGCGCTACCGAAAATATTCTGATGGCGGCAACTTTGGCGAAGGACGTGACGATTCTGGAGAATGCGGCAAAGGAGCCGGAAATCGTCGATCTGGCGAACCAGCTGAACAAGATGGGCGCGAAGATTAAGGGGGCTGGAACAGACACCATCCGAATCACCGGGGTGCCACGCCTCAGCGGATCCATTCATACTGTTATTCCGG
>JBNMGJ010000032.1:0-12976 GCA_050872185.1 Mogibacterium sp. | reverse complement strand
CTCTAGTTCCTTCATCAGATTCTTCTTATTCTGAAGTCTTCCGGCAGTATCACAGATGAGAACGTCGGTTCCAGCCGCCTTTGCGGCCTGAATGGAATCGTAGATTACCGCCGATGGATCCGTCCCTTCCTCGTGGCGAATAACACGAACGCCTACTCTTTCTCCCCACTGCTGCAGCTGTTCTGCTGCTGCCGCACGGAAGGTGTCCGCTGCCGCCAGCATGACGGAACGGCCCTCCTTCACACATCGATTGGCAATCTTTCCAATCGATGTGGTCTTGCCGCCGCCGTTGATTCCAATCATCAGAATGATGAGTGGACTTTCCGAACAGAGCTGATTCCGTTCTCCTTTGTCCACCAGTTCTGCGATAACGCTTTCCAACGCTTTCTGCACTTCATCCGGTTTCGTAATATAGCGGGCATTCACCTTCTCACGGAGTTTCTCCATAATCTTCTCCGTGGTCTCAATGCCGATATCCGATATAATCAGGGATTCCTCTAACTCCTCCAGAAATTCTTCATCCAGATTCGGATTTCCCACGATTACATTCGTGATTTTTTCTTTAAATTTCGCAAATGTTGATTTTTGTTTGAAAATTCCCATCTCTACTCCTTACATCTATCGCTGTTAATCCAAATCCATCTCACGCGCATCCTCTAACTTCAGAGAAAGCATCCTGGAAATGCCCTGTTCCGGCATGGTTACGCCGTACAACACATCTGCATGCTCCATGGTAACCTTCTGGTGGGTGATAATGGCGAACTGCACTTCTCGGAAGTTCTGAAGGTACTCCGAAAATCGTTCGATATTCGCTTCGTCTAGCGCTGCTTCCACCTCATCCAGAATACAGAAAGGCGTCGGCTTGGTCTTGAGCACGGCGAACATCAATGCGATGGCCGTCATGGTTTTCTCCCCTCCGGACATCAGATTAATATTCTTGAGGGATTTTCCCGGTGGTTGAGCAATGATATCGATGCCGGAATCCAACGGATTCTTATCATCCTCCAATCGAAGTTCTGCATGCCCTCCTCCGAAAAGTTCTCGGAAAGTGCTTTCAAAATGAACCTCAATTTGATCAAAGCTTTCTTTGAACTTTTCACGGATGGTTCGATCCATATTTCGAATAATGGACTCCAGTTCCTCCATAGCCTTCGTTAAGTCAGATTCCTGGTTCGTCATGAAATCATATCGCTGACGGACTTTCCGGTATTCCCCAATGGCGGAAATATTCACATCCCCCAGTTCGGCCATCCGAAGACGAATCTCCTTGACCTCTTTATTTCCCGCAGTAATTCCGAAGTCCGAAGATTGAAGGGTTCGAGCCTCCGCATAGGACATCTCGAATTCATCCCATAACTTGTCCTTCTGAGAAGACAGTAATGTCTCATTCTTCGTGTTCTTGATTTCCAGCTTATACTTTCGGTCCTGGGCATCCGATACCTGTGCAGACATTTTCTTCTGCTCCGAAATATACTGTTGCTGGGATGCTCGATTCTGATCCAACTCCGTCGTCAATTTCGAAATGGATTCTTCCAGCTCCGTCTTTTCTCTCTGGAGAATTTCCTGTTTCTCATCCGATTCTGCACCGGATGTGGTGAGGAGAATCCGCTGCTTGCTCAGTTCTTCGTATTCCTCTTCTGCATCATTGCAAGCATCTTCCAGTTCCGTCAAATCATCAATGGTTCTCTCGATGCTTTCATTCATGCTGAGGATTTTCTGTTCCTGTTCTCCCAACTGGACTTTACAAGAAACCACCGTTTCCTGACATTTCTCCATTTCGTCCGAATACCGTCTGGAATTTTCTGTCAGTTCTTCGGTTTCCTGCTCCATTTCCTGAATCTGCTTCTCCGCTGAAACAATTTCATCTTGATAGCGGGTAATCATGGCCTCTGCTCGATTCAAGTCGCTATCGATATTGGATAGTTCCTCGGTATAACGGGTAGCCGCATTATCGCTTTCTTGAACCAGAGTTTCCATGTGATCCTTTTCGCTTTGAAGAACGTTCATCTCCACTTCCAGCTTCTGAAGTCCTGCGGCGAGTTCATCCTGTTCGCTTTGGAAATCCTGAAGTTCCTTTTCACAGTTTTCCCGGTAGTGGATGCCTTTCTCCTGAGATGCTTTTAGCTGAGTAATTTCTTCTTCCAGCGTTGTGATTTCTTTCTTTCGCTCCAGAAGATTCGCGGATTTGTTCCGGTATCGTCCACCGGTAATGGCTCCGCTGGAGGCGATAATCTCTCCCTCCAGGGTTACGATACGAAAACCTCCGGTGACTCTCTTCGAAATCCGGATGGCGTGATCCATGGTATCCACCAAAATGACCCGTCCCAGAAGATAATCGTAGATTTCCCGGTAGGTGGAATCGCATTCAATCATCTCCGCCGCGATTCCCAGATATCCTTCCATCTGCTCTGCCCGGTCTGCGTGGTTTGCTCTTCCGTGAATGGAGGAAATCGGCAGGAATGTGGCACGTCCGGCTTTTGCGGACTTCAGCCATTCCACTGCTTGCTTTGCCGACGAATCATTCTCACAGATGATGTTCTGCATGGCTCCACCTAAAGCGGTTTCGATGGCCAGCTCATATCCATCTGGAACGGTCATCAAATCCGAAACGGTGCCGATGATTCCACGAATGTTCTTCTGCATCACTCTTCGAACCGCGTTGTTATATCCCTCGTAATTGTTTTCCATCTCTTCGATGGTGTTCTTACGAGCGGTAAGGCGATTCATCTGTAGAACGATTTCTTCCAGTCTCTTGGATGCCGCTGCAATCTTATGCTTTCTGGCAGATATTTCCTCCGAAATTTCCTGAATTCGGGAGTTCATTTTCGACTGTGTAGAGGTTTTCTCCTCGTATGTCTCTCGGATTTCCTTCAGTTTCTTCTGATTCTGAAGGACGGATTCATCCTTGCCTTCACTTTCTTTTTCTATCTGTTCCTTCCGATTACGAAGGGTCTCCTGATAATTTCGCAGGGTATTAATTTCGGCCTGCCGAGACACATTCTTGTTTCCCAGATCCATGACTACTTCCCGGTTATTTTCAATGCGGGTCCGAACTGCTCCGGTCTTCTGGGTCTGATCATTCAGACGAAAAACGGCTTGATCCAGCTCTTTCAGAATTCGCTTTTTCTCCCCTTCCAGCACATCCGCCTTTTCTTCCAGTGCCTTTCGGTTCTCACGAACTTCATCTCTCTTCACCGAAGTATCCTCGATTACCTGCTTTAGACGGGCTAAATCGTTTTCGATATGGTCCAGCCGTTCCATGTTAATCTGTCCCCGGTTGGTAATCATGTTCAGCTCTTCGGTTTTCTCCCGAAGAAGGCGGTTGTTTCTCTCGTATTCCTGACTCAGTTCCGCATCCAGAATTCGGCATTTCTCTACGGATTGCTCCAGCTCCTCATTTCGAGCCATCACTTCAGCGAATTCTTGCTCCAGCTCTCTCAGCTCTTCTTGGCCGCTTTCCACATTCCGTTCCAGATTTCCAATGCTGTGCAGGATAATGTTCACCTCCAAGACCTTATATCGATCTCGCAGCTTAATGTATTCCTGGGCCTTCTCGGAATCTTCTTGAAGGCCGTCAATTCGGTCTTCAATCTCCGAAATGATGTCCCGCACTCTTTCCAGGTTATCGCTGGCAGACACTAGCTTCCGCTCTGCTTCCTGCTTTCGGTTCTTATAAAAGACGATTCCCGCCGCTTCTTCAAAGATTTCCCGGCGGTTCTCCGGTTTCGTGCTGACAATTTCCTGTATTTTTCCCTGACCGATAATCGAATAGCCATCTACACCGATTCCAGTATCCATGAACAACTCTTTAATATCTTTCAATCTGCAGTTGTTCCCGTTAATCAGGTATTCGCTCTCCCCGGACCGATACATGCGCCGAGTTACCGACACCTCACTGTAATCCACTGGAAGCGTGCCCGATGTATTGTCGATTACCAGGGATACCTCCGCCATGCTCTTCGGCTTACGATTCTCGGTACCGGCAAAAATAACTTCATCCATCTTATTGCCGCGGAGTTGCTTGGGACTCTGTTCTCCCAAAACCCACCGCAGCGCATCACTGATATTACTCTTGCCGCTGCCGTTCGGACCGACGATGCAGGTGATTCCATCATTCAATTCGATGCAAACCGGATCTGCAAAGGATTTAAATCCCTGCATTTCAATTCGTTTAAACTGCAATTCTTTAGACCCCTTTCGTCAGTACGCTTCTGGCCGCTTCCTGCTCTGCTGCCTTCTTGCTGTGGCCACTCCCCTGTCCCAGCACCTTTCCGTTGGCACAGACTTGAACGGAAAAATTCTTCCGATGATCCGGTCCGGACTCCGATATCAGCTCGTACTGAATCTGCACGCTCTTGTGCTTTCCCTGAAGCACTTCCTGAAGAGCACTCTTGTAATCGTGGTGGAGTTTCCCTTGAAGTGCCATCAGAATATTCTCTTTGAAAAGACTCAGCACCACACGGTCCCCTGTTTCATATCCATCTTCAATGATAATCGCCCCAATAATGGCTTCCATGGCATCCGCAAGAATAGAATCCTTATCCGAGCCGCCATGCATCTCCTCTCCATTTCCTAGGCGCAGGTATTTTCCCAGCTGAATCCGCCGAGCTACCATAGCCAAGGAATTTTCGCAGACAATGCTGGCTCTGGTTTTCGACAGCACTCCCTCCGGCTGGTTCGGCATGATATCGTAGAGTTTATTTCCAATAATCGCGTCCAGATAAGCATCTCCAATGAACTCCAGTCGTTCGTTGTTTTCAACATACGCCAAACCATGCTCCGACGCATAAGAACTATGGGTCAGAGCATGAGTCAGCAATGTAGCATCCTGGAACTTATACCCCAGGTTGTTTTCCAGTTCTGAATAATTCATCATCTACGCTTCTTCCTCACCAGCTTTCGACTGGATTGCACTTTCAATCAGATGGGTCACATCCTGTTCCACATATGGAACTGCTTTGAGAATCGCGTTGTAGACAGCATTGGCCTTCGAACTTCCGTGAATCTTGAGAACCGGTCCCTTCAGACCCAGAATCGGTGCTCCGCCTTCCTCGGAATAGTCGAACTCCTTCTTGATTTCTTTCAGCTTATTATACGAAAGAAGTGCACCGGCCTTCGCCATGACGCCCTCTGTCATCTTCTGCTTAATACGCTTCATCACTGCCATGGCAACGCCTTCTGCGGTCTTCAGAAATACATTTCCGGAAAAGCCATCGGTAACCACCACATCACAGCAGCCGAAAGGAACATCCCGGCCTTCGCAGTTTCCCTTGAAGTTGATGTCGGAATTCTGAAGAAGTTCGAAAGCTTCTTTGTGTGTCGTATCTCCCTTCTCATCCTCAGCGCCTACGTTCAGGAGCATCACTTCTGGGTTCTCCACGCCTTTCACATTGGATACGAAAATGCTACCCATAATTCCGTACTGCTGCAGGTATTCCGGCTTCGCCTCGGCATTGGCGCCACAGTCCAGAATAAGAGATGTATCGTTCATGCCAATTTTCGGGAAGAATGCCGCAATGGCAGGTCTCTTAATTCCCTTAATGCGTCCCAGAATCAGAAGGCCTGCGGAGAGGAGTGCACCGGTACTTCCGCCGGAGATAAAAGCATCCACTTCTCCTTCTTTGAGGAGCCTCATTCCCTTTGCAATGGAAGAATCCTTCTTCTTCCGTACTGCCATTGCTGGAGACTCATTGTTGGAAATTACCTCTGTGGCATTGATAACTTCAATGTTATCGCCATCCCAGTTCATGTCCGAAAGGCACTCTTTGATTCGCTCTTCCTGTCCAATAATGGAGACCGTATGGGGAATTTCCTTTGCGGCCTGAACGGCTCCTTTTACAATCTCTTCTGGTGCATGGTCTCCGCCCATGCCGTCAATCAATATATTCATTCTATTGTCCTGCTTTCTTTCTACTCTCAATTACTGCTTACAATCTTCGTGCGCATACGTCAGTAGAATATTATATCATACTATTCCCAATTCCGCTTCTTTTTCTTTAATTCCGGCAATCAGCGGAGTCTGAGCTGTCCGCATGCCGCATCAATGTCTGCGCCTAGCGTACGTCTTACCGTTACAGCAATGTGCTTTTCTTCCAGCGTCTCCTTGAAACTCCGAACGGATTTCCGATGAGATGTTTCATAGCCGGTTCCCTCTACTTTGTTCAGTGGAATTAGATTTACGTGAGTCTGCCATCCTTGAAGATGACTGGCCAACTCCAGCGCATTCTCTCTGGAGTCGTTCAAACCGTCAATTAACGCGTATTCGAAGGTAATCCGGCGCCCGGTTTTCTTTGTGTATTCCCGACATGCATTCATCAGTTCATCATATCCGTACTTTCTCGACACTGGCATGGACTTCTGCCGGATTTCCTGATTCGGTGCGTGAAGGGACACCGCCAGATTTACCTGGGGAAATTCATTCCCGAATCGCTGGATTCCCGGGATTAGGCCGCAGGTGGATACGGTGATATTCCGATAGCTGAGGTTATAGCCCTCTGGATGATGAATCAACTGTAGGAACTTCGAAACGTTCTCATAATTATCGAAGGGTTCTCCGATTCCCATGATAACAATATGGTTAATCTCCTCTCCCGTCAGATTTCTCATGGCTAGTACCTGTGCGAAAATTTCTCCCGCCGTCAGACTCCGATCTAATCCCTTTCGAGTGGACGCACAGAATGAACATCCCATCCGGCATCCCACCTGGGAGGAGATACAGATGGAATTTCCATAGCTGTATTTCATGAAAACCGATTCCACTCGGCTTCCGTCCCGAAATTCAAACAGGCACTTCCGGGTTCCGTCGGTTCGAGACTGTTGGTCATAAATCACCGAAGGAATATCGATACAGTAACGCTCTTTCAGTTTCTCTCGAAAAGATTTCGGTATATTATTCATCTGATCGAAATCGGTAACCCCTTTCGACAACCACCCGAAGAGCTGCTTTGCTCGGAATTTTTTTTCGCCCAACTCAGAAACGACCCCGACTAATTCGTCGGGATCGCTTCCAAGGATATTCTTTAATTCTTTTACTGAATAATCCATTACACTCTTTCTACTGCAATACCAGTTTCATGACCGTTGATGTCAAACTTCTCGATATCTGCTTTTACAGTGATGTCCTCTGCCAATGTCTCGGACTGGATGTGATCCTTCGCAGACTCTACTGCACTCTGAATCTCTTCATCCGCATCCAAGTAGATGTGGATGTGGTCCATCATCTCGAAGTCGTGCTGCTTACGGAGCTGCTGAATCTTGGAGATAATCTCACGTACATAACCTTCCTGAATCAGTTCCGGAGTCAGAGTGGTCTCCAGGATGGTGAACACATTGTTCTCCATGCCTACCACGAATCCATCCTTCGCAGAAATACGAACATCCAGATATTCTTCCGGAATCTCGTAATCCTCTCCGCCCAGATTCATGGTCACCGGACCATTGTGGACTTCTGCAATCAGCTTCTTCGCATCGCATTCTGCTAGCTTCTTGCCGAATTCTTTTACATTCTTACCCAGGGCCTTACCTGCTTCACGGAAGTTCGGCTTGATGGAGAAGTTCATGTATTTGTCCAGTTCCGGCTCAAATACTACGTTCTTCACATTCAACTCTTCCTGAATCAGCGGCACCAGGTCGCTAATGATGGCTTCATAGCTTCCGTCGATGATGACTTCCTGCAACGGCTGACGAACCTTGAGCTTCTCTTTCTCACGAGTTCCTCTTCCCAGGTTCACGAGAGTCTTGACAAGACCCATGCGCTCTTCAACCTTCTCATCGATAAGACTTTCGTCCGCTTCTGGGTAGTAAGCGATGTGCACCGTCTCAGCACCAGTCAGCTTGATGTACATCTCATCGGCGATGAACGGAGCAATCGGCGCAATCAGCTTGGATACGCCCACTAGAATTTCGTAAGTGGTTGCAAATACGCTCTTCTTATCCTCATCCATGCCCTCTGCATAGAATCTTCTTCTTGCACGGCGAATGTACCAGTTGGACAGATCCTCTACCACGAAGTCATTCACTACGCGAACCATCTTCATGTGTTCATATGCATCCAGTGCCGCAGTGGCATCCTTGATGCACTTGTTGTATCTGGAAATAATCCAGCGATCCAGCTCCGGACGATTCTCATACGGAACATCAATAGCTGCTACATCCAAATCCTCCAGGTTTGAATACAAAACGAAGAAGTTGTAGATGTTCTTCAGTGTACCGAAGAATTTGCTGACTACATCCTTAACGCCTTCCTCATCGAACCTTGTCGGAGTCCATGCCGGAGAGGTGGATACCAGGTACCATCTCAGCGCATCTGCACCGTACTTATCCAGCAATTCGAAAGGCGATACCGTATTTCCTCTGGACTTGGACATTTTCTTGCCCTCTTTGTCCAGAATCAGGTCGTTCACCAGAACGTTCTTATAAGGTGCTTTTCCCATGATGAAAGTGGAAATTGCCATCAGCGAATAGAACCATCCGCGGGTCTGGTCGATTCCCTCGCAGATAAAGTCTGCTGGGAACAGTTCCTTCTCGAAACGCTCCTTGTTCTCAAATGGGTAGTGCCACTGTGCGTAAGGCATTGCACCGGAGTCGAACCAGCAGTCCATTACCTCTGGAATACGATTCATGGTCTTTCCGCACTCTGGGCACTTCAAATGGATGTCATCCACATATGGACGGTGTAAGTCGATTGTCTCTGGATCTACCGCTTCGATGCCCTTTTCCTTGAGTTCTTCTCTACTGCCGATGCATTCCAAATGTCCGCACTCGCAGCGCCAGATTGGAATTGGTGTTCCCCAATATCTAGATCTGGAAATCGCCCAGTCCTTCACGTCTGCAATCCAATTGCCGAAACGCTTCTCCCCAACGAAAGGAGGATACCAGTTCACGGTATTGTTGTTCTCTACCAGCTGATCCTTGAGCTTGCTCATCTCAATGTACCAACCCGGCTTTGCATAGTATACCAGCGGAGTTCCGCATCTCCAGCAGTGTGGATAGTTATGGACCATCTTCTGCTTAGAATATACCTTATTCTCGCCTGCCAGGTACTTGAGAATCTCCACATCCAGTCCATCTTCCATTACGAAGTGACCCTTCCATGGAGTCTCTGTGAACTTACCCTTCTCATCCACCGGTCTTGCGAACGGAACATTGTAACGACGGCATGTGTTGTAGTCGTCTTCACCGAAAGCATATGCCGTATGTACCAGACCTGTACCATCCTCTGTGCTGACATAGTCTGCACATGCAACGAAGAAGGCTTTCTTATCGCCGTCCTCCATCTTAACGAAAGGCATCAGCTGTTCATATTCCTGATATTCCAGGTCCTTGCCCTTAACCACTTCCAGTGTTTCGTACTTTCCTTCTCCCAGAACTTTGTCTGCCAGTGCCTGTGCCACCACGAAGATGTTACCTTCTTCTGGTCCTTCCAGCATCTTGGCACGAATGTAGTCGATTTCCGGTCCTACGGTAATCAGCACGTTGGAAGGCAATGTCCACGGGGTCGTGGTCCATGCCAGGAAGTATTCGTTATCCATTCCCTTGCGCTTGAACTTACAGGTAACGGTCAGTACGGAAATTTCTTTGTATCCCTGTGCGACCTCATGGGAAGCCAGTCCTGTTCCACATCTTGCGCAGTACGGCTGCACCTTGTGGCCTTCGTAAATCAGTCCGGCATCGAAGAATTTCTTCAGAATCCACCAGCCGGATTCAATGTAATCGTTCTTATATGTAATATATGGATCCTTCAGGTCGGCCATGTATGCCATCCGGTCGGACATATCCGTCCACATGCTGGTATATTTGAACACAGATTCACGGCACTTCTCGTTAAATTCCTTAATGCCGTATTTCTCGATGTCCTGCTTTCCGTTCATGCCCAGCTGCTTCTCTACCTCGATTTCAACCGGCAGTCCGTGGGTATCCCATCCCGCTTTTCTCTTAACCTGGAAACCCTTCATGGTCTTATAGCGGTTAATGGAATCCTTCAGCGTTCTTGCCATAACGTGGTGAATTCCCGGCTTACCATTCGCAGTTGGCGGTCCTTCGAAAAAGACAAAGCTTGGGCAATCTTCTCTTTCCTTCACGCAGCGATCCAGAAGATCAATGTCTTTCCAATGCTGGACCTGTTCTTCCTGAGTCTCTGCGACGGATTTTTCTGATAAATTTTCAAACATACTCTAATTCCTTCCGTCTATTTGTCTAGTGGGTAAAAGCAACTTACTTCAATCCGAAGTATCCGATGGTTGCTATGCGCCACCGTAAAATTAGTTTCTAACTAATACAATATATTATAGAATTTATTAAAAGTCAACAATTTTAATCCTTGTGGATGTAGTCTTTGAGTTCTTTTACCAGTACATCGTGTTCGTGGAAGCGCAGCTGTGGGAACGCCCTCAGCACACGACCGAATCCGAAATGGCGACGTTTCCGGTAGCTCTGGTAGAATTCTTCCTTTCGACGCTCCATTTCAGACCGCCATTCTTCCAGTTCTTCTTTAAGCTCTTGTACCCGTTCATCCACTGTCTGATCCAGTTCCTTAAGGCCATCATCCACTGCATCCCGAAGTTCTGCTTTGGCCAAGGAACCCTGTAGCTTGGCCTCATCCATTTTCTGTGCCGTCTCCAGGGCATTGGTCCCAATCCTTGTACTTAGCTCATCGCTCACTACACGCATCCGATCTCGAAGCTCGTCCAGTTCGGCAAATCGCTTGTTCAGTCCAATCATAATGAATACCGAAACGGCGAAATCCGCAAAGTACGCAATATATAGGATTATCATCAGTGGAATCGCATATCCATGAGACAGGATATGACCGAACACAGTGCGAATGAAGGGATGAATATCCCTTACAACTAATACAATGGCGAACCCCCATATGATGCTGAATTCTAGGCAGATATATCCGTGGAAATTGTAGGGATTCCCGCTATAGTCCCACCATCTCGCGTGGAAGCATCGGTCTAGCACCCATCCGCCGATCAGCTCAATCAGTGTGGCCAGAACCATTCCTGCCAGGAACACTTTCCAGAAACTCATCTCACGAGGATTTTCGCTGGTCACCGAATTCAGAAGCAGGAATAACCCCACTACACCGAATCCGTATATAGGACATACCGGGCCGTTCAGGAACCCACGGTTCACTACCAGACCCTTGGTCAAAGCCTGATAAATCACTTCCACTGTCCATCCCAGGAACGAATATATTAGGAAATACATTGCAATCTGTTCGACTGTCATACTCTCTCCTTTCTTCCTCATTTGAGGTTTAATCCATCACTTCTTCCATCAGCATTTTCTGGCTGTCCAGAGCTTCGCCTTTTCGGCTCTTTTTCCGATAACCGCCGTCGGAGCCCAGACTTCTTCCCTTCACGTTATCCATATAGTTCAGAAGCAGTATATTCTTAATTCGCTTTCGAATTTTCGAATCCGTCACCGGAAATGCTAGCTCCACTCGTTTCTCCGTATTTCGGGTCATGAGATCTGCAGAGCTGATGTACATTCGCTCATTCTTGCCCTGGCCAAAAATATATACCCGGGAATGCTCCAGATACCGACCCACCACATTAACTATTTCAATATTCTCCGTCCGCTTCGGAACCCCAGGCAGAATTCCGCAGATTCCCCGGACAATCATCCGAATCTGGACCCCCTCGTTGGAGGCCTCGGACAGGTGCCGGATTACATCTGGATCTGTTACGGAATTTACTTTTACAAAAATTCTCCCCTTCTTCCCTCGAGCTTTCTCCCGGTCAATCTGACGGATTATTTCCGGTTTGAAGCTCTGGGGGGCTGCTAGAATGTACTTGTAATCCTTGAAATAGTTCTCCTTGCAGATGTTCTTGAAGAACCGGGACACGTCCTTCCCCAGCTTCTGATTATAGGTAATCAGGGAGAAATCCGTGTACTGCCGGGCGGTTGTTTCATTATAATTTCCGGTGCCAACCTGAGTGATATACCGCTTCTCACCCATTTCGTTCAGGACTATCTGGCACACTTTACAGTGCACTTTGTAATCATCCAAATCCCGGCTTCCGTAGTACACCTGGCAGCCGGCTTGCTCCAGGCGTTTCGACCAGTCGATGTTGTGCTGCTCATCAAACCTTGCCCGCAATTCAATCAGTACGCGAACTCGCTTTCCATTCTCCGCCGCCTGGGCCAGATAATCCGCAATGGTAGCGGGATTACTCAGCCGATAGATGGTCATGCGGATTTCCTGTACCCTGGAATTCTCGCCTGCTTCTTTCAGTAGCCTCAGCAGCGGCATCATCGAGTCATAGGGGTAAGACGAAAATATATCCTGTTTCTGGACGTATTCCATCACCTTCTCGCCAAAGAAGGTTGGATAACTTCTCGGAGTATAGACTGGATAGCTGTTGGCTCGGAGAAATCCACCTGGAGCTTTTTCTTTCAGCTCATCAAGAAACTTGTAATCGAGTGGACTTCTAGTTATGAAGCACTGGGATTTGGCAATTCCTGTGGCCTTCACCAGGCGATCTCGCAACTCTGTCGGACAGTCCCCGTGCACTTCAAGCCGTACTGCCTCCCGGTGTTCTCTCTTCTGAAGCAACCTCTCCATTTTGATACGGAAGTTCTTCGGAAGTTCTTCGCGGTCGGAATCTTGAATTTCCGCATTTCGGGTAATGCGGAGCATGGTTTTTCCTTTTACCTCAAAAGGGAGCATCAGCTCCTCGAAATATTCCAGAAGCAGGTCCGAAACCAACACCTCCGAAAATCGATTCTCTTCTTCTTTTACCGTAAGTAGCCTTGGAAAATCCGCTGAAATGGACACCAGCGCAAAGTAATCTTCTTTCTCGGAATTCAGTTCCCCTAAGAAGTAGATCTGCTTATCCTCTAGCACTGGAAGGTTCGACCAGCCGGTGAAGAATTGCACCGATACGGATTTCCGCAACTTATCTCGAAAGAACACTCTACCGACTTCCCTTTCGCTTGAATCCAAATTCTCCCACTCTTTCAACCAGAT
>JBNMGJ010000236.1:0-2563 GCA_050872185.1 Mogibacterium sp. | reverse complement strand
TGCTGAATCAGTTCGTCCGCTGCCCGGCGGCTAGCTTCACCGCAACTTGCAATGTATTTATTGATTCTCATAGGATTCTACATTCCTTTCCGTATTTTCTTCGTATTCTGTATAATTTTCATTGAAATCCATCTCAAGCTGAATTTCATCTTCGTCCTCGTCGTCCTCATCTGTAAAAGAAGGTTCGCTGAACTCCTCAATTTCCGGAAGATCCTTCAGGGTTTCGAAGCCGAAGTTCTTCAAGAACGCATCGGTGGTTCCGTACAGGTTGGGACGACCGATGCCTTCGGATTTGCCGCAGACCTCCACCAGGCCTCGGTTTATGAGACCGTCAATGACCCGGTCACTTTTGATTCCGCGGATGGCGTCAATTTCCGCCCGAGCCACCGGCTGACGGTATGCGATGATGGCCAGCACTTCCAATGCGGCTTGGGAAAGTCGTTTTACCTTCACCGGACGGCACAGCTTCTCGATAAAGCTCTCGTTCTCTTCGTAGGTGACGAACTGGAAGGAATCATTCACCTGCCGAATTCGGATACCTCGACCTTCTTGTGCGTATTCTTCTTTTAACTCCTGGAATAATCCACGGATAACTTTTCGGTCCGCATCCAGTACACTGGCTGCATCTTTGACCGAAAGAGGTTCGCCCCAGACGTACATCATGGATTCCAGGGCGGATTTCATCTTCTTGTTGCTATACATTTAATGTTTCCTTTTCATCTTCCCACTGATTTTTCTTGCTTCTCCGGCGGATTTCAATATCTCCATAGACCTTTTCCTGGGTGGCATCCACCTCCTGCATTTTAATCATCTCCAGAAGGGACATGAAAGTCAGGGTTTTATCGTACTTGTCCGCCTCCGGCGCTACCAGTTCCGAGAAGGACACCACGTCGGAATACTTCCATTTCTTCTCCAATGTGGCGGCCATGGTGGCGATACGTTCTTCTACTGACGCCCGGTTCCGGCGAATCCGCTCGTACCGATTCTTGACTTCGGTAAGCCGGCGGCGTTTCTCTAGAAATTGCAAGAAGGCCTGTACGAACTTGTCGCTGTCGGCAATCAGGTGTTCTTCCGGATCCTCTGTATACACCGACATGTCTTCGGCGGGTTTTTCGTAGATTTTTTCGTTCTCTTTCTCCCGGTTTCGAAGCATTTCGGCGATTTTCTTGGTGCGAAGATATTCCGACAATCGCTCCGCCAGCTCTGTCCGAGGATCCTCTTCAATGGTCACTTCATCCACAGTGGTGACCCGTGGTAAAAGCATCCGAGACTTAAGGCGAATGAGTGTGGCCGCCAGCACGATGAATTCACTTCCCACGTCCACGTTCAGGTCATCCATCTCTTTGAGGTAATCGATGTACTGCTCTGTAATCTCCGTTACACGAATGTCGTAGATATCCATTCGGGCATTTTCCAGAAGATACAGCAGAAGGTCGAAAGGGCCTTCGAATTGATCGATGCGAACTTTATACATCCGAAGGCTCCTTTCCGTGAGAGTCTTTCTCCGCCATTATCCTAGCTAAAGACTCCGTGTAAGGCGGCCTGGCAATTCCTTGTTCGGTCACCACGGCGGTAATATACTCGTGGTCCGTTACATCAAAAGCCGGATTATAGAACTTTGCCCCAGCTGGCGCCATGGGTTTCTCATACCACATAGAACGAATTTCTTCGCCTTCCCGCTCTTCGATGACAATGTCCGCCCCCTTTTCCGTATTCATATCGATGGTGGAGGTGGGAACGAACATGTAGAAAGGAATTCCGTATTCTTTGGCCAGAATCGCCAGACCGGAGGTTCCAATCTTATTGGCGCCATCTCCGTTTCGAGCCATCCGGTCGCAGCCGGTGACGATGGCGTCGATGCGGCCTTCTTTCATCACCAGGGAAGCCATGTTGTCACAGATTACCGTAACATCCACACCGGATTCCACCAACTCCCAGGCGGTGAGCCGGGCACCCTGCAGAAGGGGCCGAGTTTCATCTGCATAGACGTGGAAGCCGTAGCCTCGCTCCTGGCCCAAGTGAAGGGGCCCCAGTGCGGTGCCGTATCCCGTGGTGGCCAGACCACCGGCGTTACAATGGGTCAGAATGCCCATATCCGGCTGCAACAAAGAAAGACCGTATTCCGCCATGGCGTAGCAGGCGTCCTCCTCGGCTTTGTGAAGTTCCTGCGCGTTCTGGATCAACGAATTCACAATAGTACCATCGGATGTCCCAACTTGCCGGAGTCCTTCGTACAGAGAAAGTTGTTTTTTTACCGCATAAGAAAGGTTCACCGCAGTAGGCCGAGCGGTAATCAGGTGTTCCCCCAGCTCTGGAAGCCGGTTCAGATTACCGTAGTCTCTCATCTCATTCCGTGCGGCGACAGCCATTCCATACCCAGCAGCCACGCCGATGGCCGGTGCACCCCGCACTGCCAACGTCTGGATGGCATCGTACAGGGTCTCTAGGTTCTCTATTTCGATGTATTCTTTGGCATTCGGAAGAAGGCGCTGATCTAGCAGAAACAGCGTCTCATCCTCCCACCGTATTGTCTTGAAATCGTTCACTCCCATTTATTTGAAAT
>JBNMGJ010000258.1:0-2114 GCA_050872185.1 Mogibacterium sp. | reverse complement strand
TCATCCGCTTTCTCGATGAGTCGGTCAACGAGAGACATGTTGTCCTTCTGCTGGGAGAGAACGCTTTCCGTCAGTTTGATTCCTTCCTTGACCAGCGGATAATCCGGGTACTTGTGGTTCCGATAGCGCTGTTCCAGTTCCTGATAGTGGTTGTGCTGCACCATGAACCGCTCCACAATGTACGCCACCAGTCCATCTTCGTCGGCAGGTACATCCATTACCTCCAGGTATTCCCGAAGGAACTCCCGGGCCTGACGGAGTTTCTTCTCGCTGACAATCTGCCGCTTCTGGATTTGAGTCTTACCCGTTTCGGTTCTTTTCCGCAGCATATCCGGAAGTTTCGGATGGTCTGGGCGGATGGTTTCACCGCCGTATTTGATGGTGACTTTCTGATCGTATATCAGCATGGCAGCTACCGCAGCGATATCGATTTCTCGCCATCCGTATGGTACATTCTGGTAGTTGCGCTGAATATCTTCCATCGAAACCGGAACCTTCTGCAGGTCCTTCACTTCCAGGAACTCTTCCATCCGGTCCTCCGCCCCTTGATTCGGAATCGTTCCAATGGCAACGCCATTCATTTCTAGGCCCCTCTTGTGGTCTCCCCGAAGAATGGCCACAATATCCTGGTCGCTTTCGTAATTCTTGTTAATCAGGTGTAGGTCACTATAAGTCTGGCGAATCAGGTATTCCAGCGCCTGGTCAATGCGACCTCTAGCATCTCGGCTCTTGCCGGACAGATGATCTCCATCCACGTACAGTTCCGCCCCTGCGATAGCTTCCTGCAGCTCATTCTTGGCCGCTTCTTCGTAATCCTTTGCCATATCCTGGTGTCGCTGGATGATTTCCCGGGCAGTGCTAGAAATACGGGACAAGTCCTGCTGCTTCACGTACTTCTTTACCTTCGCCACGTTCTCCAGGGATTCAAAGTAAGATGTTTCTGCCAAAGCCATAATGGCTCTTCCCTTGGAGCGGGTGGCCAGCTTGAGGGGCTCTTTGTCGTATTCATCGGTGGCCACTGTGAGAATCTGCAGCTCCATGCCGTTGCCAGAGGAGCCGTAGGTATAACCGTCCACCTTCCGGTCGAAGGCGAAATCCGTCTGACCATAGCGGAACTTGTGACTTGGATAGATTTCTCCATAGATAATGGCGCCCATCTGGTTCACAATGTCCGCTGTATCCACCTGGGTGTTGGTGTAGATTTCCCGTTGGATATCCTGTTCTTCATCGGTGAGGAACTTGTATGTATCCACATCTCGTCCGATGTAGTTCTGATTCAGCAGTCGATCCAGACTGTTCCGCACCTTGGCGCGCATGGTCACCTTGTCCATGCGAATGTCCTCCGCCATAAGGACAACGATATTATCCAAGGTAGCCGGAAGGTCTTCTGGAATATACCGAATAAGGTACAAGAGCTTCAGTACATCCACATCCTCCGGCTGAATTCCCGATCCGCTTTCTGCCGTCCGCTGACACCGTTCAATCACCTTTCGAATGCTGCTATCTAAGAAAGTGTGCACCGTGTCGTAGAAATAATAGAATGGAACCAGGGCATTCTCATCCCGTTCTTGGATTCTCTGTGCCGCCTCCTGGAATCCGGAGAGCATGGAGCGCTCTCCTCCGGAAAGGTGCTTTCCGGAATTTCCGTGCTTCCGGATTTCGGAGAACACTTTCTGCATGATGACGAACTGATACGGTACAAATGGGTAGTTCACCGTAAATTCTTCTGTATTTTCATATCCCCTCACATCTGGCATCGGTGAAAAGAACGTGAACAAATTCCGCAGCACCGAATCGTTTCGCCGGAAGGATTCTTGCAGTTCCTGTTCCGCCTCCGGTGTCTTCTTTAGAATACGCTTCTGGATCACCTCGTCGGCAGAAGAGGACGTCAAGGAAAGCCGGGTCTTGAACCGGGCCTGAATTCGGGAGAATTCGTTGACCCTTGCCTTGATAATCTCATCGATGGCTTCCTGTCCCGTGCAGACCACCCAGACTTTGCCGCCACACTTGCTGCCGATTTCCTCCACCAGGGACTGCAGGTTAATCAGAAGAGAGGTGTCACTTCCCACGTACTGTCCCACTTCATCCACCATGAAGAGCAACCGGAAGTCCTC
>JBNMGJ010000117.1:0-5642 GCA_050872185.1 Mogibacterium sp. | reverse complement strand
TTCATGATGTCTCCACAGACCGGGTTACCCACTTCACCAACGCCATCTGCGTCCTCAATCTCGCCTACATTTCTTGGATTCTTGAAGTGCTCCATTACCTTCTCGCTATATAACATGTTCTCTTTCTCCCTTCTCAAGTTCTTCCCAGAACGGTGACATCTTACGATAATGTGCTACGATTTCGTGAACTTTCTCAATGATATAGTCCACTTCTTCTTCGGTGGTTTCCTCATTCAAACTGAATCGCAGGGACCCATGAGCGGCTTCAACCGGAACGCCCATTCCCATCAGTACATGGCTTGGGTCCAAAGACTCGCTGGTGCAAGCAGATCCAGAGGAGCAACGAATTCCTTCTGCATCCAGTGCCAGCAGTAGGGATTCTCCCTCTACGCCTTCAAAGGAATAGTTCACGTTACCCGGCAGTCTCTTCACCGGATCTCCGTTCAGCTGAGAGTGCGGAATGTCCGATAATCCCTTAATCAGGCGATCCCGCATGGCTGCAGTCTTCTTCATATTTTCTTCCAGATGAGCAACGCCCTCTTCCAGTGCCGCTGCCATAGCAGCATCTCCTGGAACGTTTACAGTGCCGGCTCTCTTACCTCTCTCCTGAGCACCACCCTCAATGATATTCAGAAGGCGAATTCCCTTTCTCGCATAGAGTGCACCCACGCCCTTCGGGCCGTGAAACTTATGGGCTGACATGGACAGCATGTCAATATTCATTGCCTGAACATCAATCGGAAGATGTGCTGCCGCCTGTACTGCGTCGGTATGGAACAGGACGCCCTTCTCCTTGCAGATGGCGCCAATTTCCGGAATTGGCTGAATCGCCCCCATCTCGTTGTTGGCGAACATGATGGAAACCAGTGCAGTATCCTCTCGAATCGCATCTCTTACCTTGTTCACATCTACGATTCCGTTGGCTTCTGGTGCCAACAGTGTCACCTCAAAGCCCTCCTTCTCCAGCTTCTTCAGCGTGTGAAGAATGGCATGGTGCTCGATATTTAAAGAAACCAAATGTTTCTTTCCCTTGCTTCTAAGGCCTCGTGCTGCCGAAATCAGTGCCTGGTTATCTGCTTCACTTCCACCGGAGGTGAAATAGATCTCATCTGGACGAGCTGCATTAATCGCCTTCGCCACCTTAGCTCTGGATTCTTCCAGCTTCTCTGCCGTAATCTGTCCCTCTGTGTGGAGACTGTTCGGATTGCTGTTATAATTCTTCAGGCAATCCAACAGCGTGTTCATCGCAGTCTCACTCATATAAGTCGTGGCTGCATTATCTGCATATACTCTCATTGAACCCTCCCTCTATCATACATTCAAATGAATTTGAATATTATTATCTACGCTTTAAACCTACCACATAATTCCTAGTTAGTCAATAGGAATTAATAAACATTACACAACGGACACAATCCGGTTATACATTCAATATTTTCTCCCGGTTGCCGTCCATCAAGTCCTGAAGCGTAATGTTCTCCAAATAGTTGGAAATTAGGCGATCCATGCCAATCCACAGGGGAAGTGTCACACATCCGTCGGATTTCGCACAGTCTACTTCGCTGTTCTTCACACAATCCACCGGTGCCAGATTGCCTTCGGTAAGCTGCAGAATCTCGTTGATATTGTACTCCGAAGGTTCTTTTCGAAGACGATATCCGCCTTTCTTTCCCCGGCAGCTCTTAAGAAGCCCGCCCTTATTCAGTATGGATACCACGATTTCCAGATATTTGAGCGACAACTTCTGACGTTCTGCCACTTCAGATAGAGAAACAAATCCATCTTCCTGATGCTTTGCTAAATCAATCAGCACAACCAGTGCATAACGCCCTTTGGTCGATACCATCATGGTTCCGTCCTCCTTTCAAATCACCATTTTAAAATACCACCAACTTACTAGGAAATCAAGTAATTCCTAGTAAATTGATGGAATTTAAATTATTCTCTTTCTATGATAGAATCATTCGTAAGGAGTTACGGTTATGAAATACACTTATAAAAATATTTTTGCAAGAGAGTACAGCGGTTACTGGCAGATTCAACGGGAGCTGGAGGCGGTCTTCCAGGAGATTCACGGTATGCGCCTCACCTCCTGGAACTGCTTGCCATTCGATGGAATTCACTATCTGGAATTCGGATCCACGGCTCTGCTTATCTGGTATCAGGACAAAAATCATCTCAAAATCCAATGCGGCCATACATTCCCGCCGGAAATGAAGCAGGACCTACCTGCTTTTACCAAGGAAAAGGAATACGCCGGAATGGAACTACAAGACTTATACGTCCTCATGGGGGAAGAACCGATGCTCTGCTTCTCCTTCTCCGACGCCTTCTTCAATCCGAGGACAGAACTTCTCCACCAATTCGTTCTGTCCTCCCGGGCAGCCGGCCACGGAATCCAAAGCCTTCGAGTTCCAGATACAACGCCATTCCAACGGATTTCCACGGAACGGATTCCCACCACACAGCACTTCCGCAAGGTGGTGGAAAATAAAGAAACACACGAACGCTACGTTTCCGTGTTGGATGAATATGGAAAAGAGCTGATTCCTCCACTATATAACGATGTGGAGCTGACCTCCACGGAACGGGAAATCTATCGGATTAACATCCGGAAAGAGATTCCAGGCGGCACGGATTACGACCTCTTCGGAATCTGTGACCCTACCGGCAAAGAACTAATCCCCTGCATCTACCCAGATCTCTATTACATGGCGAACGGATACATCCTGGTCATGGATTACCGGCACAAGTGGTGGGTTCTGACAGAGGACAACGACGTCCTCTTCGGCCCCCACCCGCAAGGCGTGGACATCTACAGCCGGAACCGGGAATACCTCTACTATATCGAATACAACCCGGTGGCCCAGTGCGAAGCTCTGGGAATCTACAGCATCGAGCTTCGCACCGTGCTCACCGAGGCGAACTATATTCGGATTCATTATCTCGGAAACGACACCTTCGAGGCCGATCAAATCTTCGGACCAGGGGACGTCCGGCACGTGAAGATGGATGCCTATGGGAATGTGGTGGAGTGAAGGGGTTAGGATTCTTATTTTTCTTCCAAAAGCCAGTCGATTAAATTCAAGGAACGTATACCTTCATATGAATTAATATAACTTCGGTCCATGGAAAGTATGATTTTCTCGTAATTATCCGGAATCATGCGAAGGGGCCGAAGTTCCCTTTCTCGGGTTTCCGGAACCTGCATACTCTCAGTAACCTGAATATACAACTTATCATCGGGTTTTTCTGCAACAAAATCCACTTCCGTCTCTCCCACTTTCCCGATGTGCACTCGATAATCTCGACGAATTAGCTCCAGGAAAACAATGTTTTCGATGATGTGTCCACGATCGGCATCTCGGTAACCCAGCAACATATTACGAAAGCCCATATCAATAATATAATTTTTTCCCAGCGTCTTAAGCAGCTGCTTTCCTTTCACATCATATCTTCCCACTTTGAAAAATATAAACGCATCGCTGAGCATATCCATATATCTTTCCACGGTTTTTCCAGCAATATTCTTGGATTTTCCACTTCGAATATCCCCCTCATTGGAAAGCACCTTGCCGATATTATTCGGTGATGTAATGCTGCCGATATTGGAACAAAGAAATAGCATGATCTTCTGAAGCATCGCCTGGCTTATGTTCGGATTACGTTGCATTATGTCTCTTAATACAACCGTGGAGTATATTCCTTCCAAGGCCTGATTACTTCTGGCCGCATTAAATCGATATTCCCTTAGAATCGGCATTCCACCGAATTGAAGGTATCGTTGAAACTTCTCCTCAATTGTAACATTCTCTCCAAATTCGTAGAAATCCAGAAATTCCTTAAAGGATAGCGGTAACATACGTATTTCCACATATCTTCCGGAAAGTAGCGTAGAAAATTCTGTGGAAAGAAGATATGCGTTGGACCCCGTAATATATATATCCACGTCATAATCCAGACGAAATGATTCAATCGCTTTCTCCCAGTGTTCCACATTCTGGAGTTCATCGAAAATCAGATACGTCCTGCCGCCATCTGGTATTCTCGCACTGACATAATCGTAGAAGGAAAGATAGTCTAGCTGATTTCGATAGCGTAGTGACTCCATATTCATATGTATAACATGGTTGTCTGCAACTCCCTCTGCCAACAGATATTGATGGAATAAATCTAGCAAAGATGATTTCCCGCAGCGACGGATTCCCGTAACAATTTTAACCAAATCCACATCCCGGTTCTGAATAAGCTGATTTAGGTAATGGGGGCGATTGATAAGATTCTTCATACTGCACCTCCTTTTTTCGTACTTATTATATCATGAACTTACAAATACGGAATAGTTTCTGACTTAAAAGTCTGAAACTTTTTATTTTACAAAGATTTCCATTTCTATAGTATATAATTTTGAAATCACTTTGGAAATCAAAAAAGGGCCACTGCATTTACACAATGCAGCGGTCCCGTTCCGACTAATCCAATTAATGATTAATAATTGTTGTAGTGGCCTTCGTTCAGGGCTCTCAGAGCGCCCAGTGCCAGAGCCTTCATCTCTTCCTCACCTGGGATACGGATGATTGGAGCAATCTTGCTAACATAAGAGCTGATTTCTTCGCAGAAACGTTCACTATATGCCATACCACCGGTATATACGATGGCATCTACGTCAAAACGCAGAACAGCTGCCATTGCACCGATATCCTTTGCCAGCTGATAAGCGATGGCCTTGAATGCGCCCATGCACTCTTCGTCATGCTCATCGAACGCCTTGTTCTCTACGGTACGGAAATCCTTGGTTCCGGTGTAGGAATATACACCTGCCTCACGGCCGATGATTCTCTTTACTTCTTCCTTGGTCTTTCCGGAGTAGCACAGATTTACCAGGGCATTTGCCGGCAGGCTTCCGCCTCTGTCCATACCCATTGCACCCTCATCTTTAACGTTGTTCAGGTCGATGGTCTTTCCGTGCTTGTGTGCTGCAACGGATACACCGCCGCCCAGATGAACACCAATCAGGTTCAGTTCTTCATAAGGCTTTCCAATCTGCTTTGCAGCTTCACGGCATACTGCCTTCTGATTCAGTGCGTGCCAGAAGCTCTGTCTTTCCATTCCCTTCAGTCCGGAGTAACGAGCGACCTCTTCCAGCTCATCGACTGCAACCGGATCCACGAAGAATGCCGGAATACCAACCTGATCTGCCAGTTCCTTGGAAATGTAAGAACCCAGGTTTGCTGCATGCTCACCGTAAGGTGGATGCTTGATGTCTTCGATTACTGCATCTGTAACCTTGTATGTGCCGGACGGAATGTGCTTCAACAGGCCGCCTCTTCCGCAGATTGCATCGAAATCCGAAAGCTTGAATCCCTTCTCTTCCAGAGTTTTCAGAATGATGTCACGACGGAACGGCATCTGATCCACAATCTTGTCGTACTTGTCCATCTCTGCCGCATCGTGGTCGATACCCACGCGCATTACTTCATTCTCATCCTCGTAGACTGCAATCTTAGTGGAAGTTGCACCAGGGTTGATTACCAGAATCCTTTTCATTAGTTCATGTTCTCCTTTCACCTTGTGAAAAATACCGATAGTCTCTAATCACTTACCCTACTCGTGCTATTATATTATTTTTCTTCCGTATTCTC
>JBNMGJ010000119.1:0-5599 GCA_050872185.1 Mogibacterium sp. | reverse complement strand
TGCGGGGGTGGAAGCCTTTGACGAGTGAGGGGGCTTTGGACCCTCGGACAATGGTGGGTTCATTGGAAACTGCTTTTACCTGAGGAATCCAATGAATAATGCAGTCTTCAAAAAAGGGTTTCCTCCAAAAGTTCATTGAAATTAATTCGGGGTAAAGAAATCCAATGAACTTTCGTCGAAAAGAATTGATGAATTTTGAATTTCTTCATTGTAATCAGGGCATACAATGTCAAATTCAATGAAAAA
This sequence comes from Mogibacterium sp., assembly GCA_050872185.1. Classification (GTDB taxonomy): domain Bacteria; phylum Bacillota; class Clostridia; order Peptostreptococcales; family Anaerovoracaceae; genus Mogibacterium_A. The sequence goes on along the minus strand of JBNMGJ010000119.1, from coordinate 5,353 downwards.
TTCCCCTGATCCTTTGGGTAAAGACGAAAACATTCATTGAAAAATACGGGTGAATCAATTTAACAATGAACAATTTTCGAATATTGCGTTTCGCCAAGCGGATTTTTCATTGAAAATTCGGAATTACGTATGAATATCATTAATCTACGGCAATGGTTTAAAGAAATGACGCATGAAATCAAGTGTGTACTGAAGGGGAATTTTTTCTATGGCATAATACTCGTACCACAATACGGTGGAAAACGCAATAACAACATGCAAGGAGAAATGAATGATTGATTATACCTATCTATTTATGAAGAAAGAACTTCAGGAACAGAAAAAACTAAAGAAACAATACGAGAAGGCGTTGCGAAAATTGGAACGATATCAAGGTGTCAGACTAAATCCATGTACGAAGAAAAACGGAACCTATTACTATTCTTATAGGAAGGGCGAGCCCTTTCAATACCTCGGCACCGCCACCAACCCACAGGTCCTACGAATCCGGGAGTGCCGCCTTTGCCAGGAGATGATTCGGGCGTTGGAGCACAATATTCAGCTTATGGAAAATTTCATCAGGGGATACCAAGAGGCCGCGATCCCGGAAATAATCGCCCGCCTACCGAAGCACTATCGACCGGAACACCTGCTCGCCATTGAATTGGCAGGTAGTGAGGATGAGATTCGGCAGCGGTATCTGGCCATGAAGGAATACAAAGAAACTATTCCGCCGAAACATCCAGAACACCTGAACGTCTCCACATTCGACGGAGTGAAGGTTCGGAGCCGTGCGGAGGCGCTGCTCTACGGGCAGTTAGTGTCCAAGGGATTCTACGTGATTTACGAATACCCCATCTCCCTTGGAAACGGGCGGTACATCTTTCCGGATTTTCTGCTGATTCATCCCGTCACCGGCTTGGTGATCCTGTGGGAGCACTTGGGCCTGTGGTTCCACCCGGATTACCAGCGAAAGTACCGCCAGGATTACATCACCAAGATGGACATCTACAACGAGCTGGGTTTCACCCATGGCCTGAATCTCTTCACCTCCTACGAATCCCCGAAGGGCCTGGATTTGGAGCGAATCGCTAAGGAAATCGAAGCAGTGTACAATTACGAAATCACCCAGTGCATTCGGGATCTCATTCGGATGCAGGAAGAACGTTTCGCGGATATTGCTCTGCTAAAAGCAGCCTGACGCCCTGCCGCAACTTCCGGCGATACACCGAATGCAGCAAATATGAGGAATAAGGCTTCGAGACAGTCCTCTATTTCGTTATTGAACCCACCTCTTAGTGGGAAACTCTTCCCAGAACTGCCGGATAGGTTGCTTTCCGGGGCAGATGGCGGTCGATGAATCCTGCCGGAAGGATGAGCCCCACGAAGAGAAGTAGGGACAGGATGGTGACCACTGGTTCCACGTGGGAACCGAAAGCGGGAATGTAGTAGCTTAAAAGTTTCATCACCGGTACCTGGAAAGCGATATAGGGAAGGGTTTTTCGACCGATGTAATCCAGAGGTTTTGCCAGTTTGAGAAAACGGGAACTCTCCGAAAGCATCATGAAGAGGAATACGAAAGCGAGACCGGTACAGATGGCGGATCCATAGTACAGGAATAGATTTCCGTATCGATTCCGAATAATGCTGACGAACCCGTTCTGGTCGCTTAGAACGTATCCAACGTAGAACAGGATCATCACTTCAGACATCAGGAAAGGTTCCGAAGTCTGGAGATTCTGTTGAAAATTCTGAATCAGTGGTACTAGAAGGTATCCTGCCAGGAAGAAACCGGTGCAGTAAATGGCGCCCCGGTAGTGCCAGATGCCACCGCTTCCCTGATTCAAATCCAGAATGGTGGCCACTGCAATGGTGAGAACTACCAGGAATGTGGTGAGAAAATCTGTCATTCCAGACAAGCTAAAAGCAATATTCTCTTTCGCTAGAAATTTTCCGGCAATTCGAGCGGCAGCGCGTCTTAATAGGAAGAACAGCACCGAGGTCAGGAATAGACATGGCAGGAACCACAGCGTGTTGGAAGCCATCTTGTATCCGGTGTTGGAATTGGAGAACAGAATTCCAAGAATTTGGTCCGAGACGCTCTGAAGGTTGCATTCTCCGATGAGTTCTAGCCATTTCCGAAGAGGAACTACGTACAGGTTCAGAATGAAATAGGGAACCACCAGACCAAAGAACTTCTTCCAGATGAATCGAAGCGTGCTGGTCTCCCGGCTAAAGCGGGAGGTAATACCGGATATCAGGAAGAATACCGGCATGTGAAAGGAATAGATATAATCGATGGCATCATCCCACTCGGTGATGTGACCGTAGATAACGAAATACATCATGAAGCCTCGGAGAATATCCAGCCATTCAATGCGGCTCGGCTTCCCAGAATGAGAGGGGGCGACCGGTGCTGAAGCAACAGTCTCCGGCATGGTATATTCAGTAGGGTTCATATTCTTTTTTTCTCGCTCTTTTTTGATATACATAATAAAAATATACTCCGTGTCAGTTGTGGAATCAATTGAGATACGAAATTCAGAACAATCCGGAACCGAACCGGATAGAACAATTCCGAAGAATATGTTATATTAAGTCTATCATTTTGAATTAAACGAAACCTTAACGGAAAGAAAAGGAAACATCAAAAGTATGAAAAATCAATACGACATCGTCGTGGTAGGAGCCGGGGCATCTGGTATGGCGGCGGCTTTGGCGGCGGCAGAGGTCAATCCCGATACCCGCATCCTGGTTCTGGAGAAGAACCCGGCCCCCGGAAAGAAAATCCGCGCCACGGGAAACGGACGGTGCAACATTTCGAATATACATGCCGAGCATTACCCAGAAGCCAGGTCGCTTCTTCGGAAATGGGGAATCATCACCCGAGATTATCCCAGCGGACTGGTCTATCCCTATTCGGAATCGGCAGGAGCGGTGGCGGAAATTCTGGCAACGAGGATGCAGGAAATGGGTATCGAGCTCTGGACTTCCATGGCGGTAACCGATGTATTGGAAAAACCCTTTCGCCTTCAGGTAGAGCGGTGTGGGAAAAAGAACGCTTCCGGAAAGCCAGAGCGAATCCGCATTCAGGCGAAGAAAGTAATTCTGGCATCAGGAGGAAAGGCGGGACCGGACTTCGGAACCATTGGAGATGGCTATCGCTGGGTTCGGAACCTGGGTCACCAAGTGATTTCACCCATTCCGGTGCTGACTCCAGTGGACTGCAAGGAGGATTCCTGTGAGAAAATTTCCGGAACCCGAGCAAAGGGAATTGTGACGCTGTACCGGAAAACCGAGGAGGAATGGAAATGTGTTTTTACCGAGGAAGGGGAAATTCAGTTCACCGCCACAGGGCTTTCTGGCATCTGTGTGTTCAACATGACCCGAAACATGCGCTTTGACCGGACGGAAGGCCTGGGAGTATTTCGGGTAGAAGTGGATTTGTGCCCAGATTTGGATGTGAAGGCGTACCTGGAAGAATGGAAAGAGAACGAGACGGAGCTGGAAATTGCACTCAGGACACTGCTTCGGGAGAAGCTTTCCCGGTATGTGATTCAGCGGGCGGAGATACCTCCGAAGCGGCGGTGCAAGGAGCTTACGGAGAAAGAAATCCGAAGCCTGGAAGAGACCCTTCATCATCTTCGGTTCCGGCCTACGGGAATCCACGGCTGGAAGGAGGCCCAGTGCACTGCCGGAGGTGTGAGCCTAGAAGAAATTGACGCAAGGTCCCAGGAGTCTCTAATCAGCCCAGGCCTCTATATTACGGGGGAACTGCAGGACTACGACGGCCCCTGCGGCGGATACAATTTGAACCACGCTTGGGTCACAGGGGCAATGGCTGGTGCAGATGCGGCCAAGAAGTTACAAGAACTGTAAGAAAGAAGGAATTCATATATGTATCACTATCGAGTGAATCAGGTAAAATTAAGTATTGGCGAGCCAAAAGAACGCTTGCCGAAGAAGATGAGCCGGATGCTTCAGATTCCGGTGGAATGGATTGAGAACTGGGATATTCGCCGGGAATCCATCGACGCCCGGAACAAGTCGGAAATCCGTCTGGTATATACGGTGGATTTTTTTACAAAGAAGGAAATTCGTCGGAAGAACCGGAATCTTCAGGAAGTGGGAGACGAAAGACCGGCAGAACCGGTGCCGGGAAGCGAGAAGCTCAGCGGAAGACCGGTGGTTGTGGGATTTGGACCCTGCGGAATTTTCGCCGCGCTGAGACTGGCGGAGAAGGGCTATCGTCCCCTGGTGCTGGAACGGGGCAAAGCCATGGATGAGAGAGTGGCGGATGTGGACCGATTCCGAGGGGAAGGGGTGCTGAATCCGGAGTCCAACGTGCTGTTCGGGGAAGGTGGCGCCGGAACTTTTTCCGATGGGAAGCTGACCAGCGGAATTAAGAGTGACTACATTCGGGAAGTGCTGGAGGTCTTTGCAGAGGCCGGGGCGGACCCGAGGATTCTCTATGAACACCGCCCTCATATTGGAACGGATGTGCTTCGCACAGTGATTGTGAATATCCGAAAGAAAATCCAGAAACTGGGTGGCGAAATTCGCTTTGGAACGAAGCTGGACTCCCTGATTCTGGAAGATGGAAGGGTGGAAGGAATTCTTGTTGAGGATGAATCGGGACAGCGGCACACCATTGTCACCAATGCGGTGGTGCTGGCCATCGGCCATAGCGCTCGAGATACCTTTGAGATGATTCACAGGAAAGGGCTTCCTATGGAGCAGAAACCCCTGTCCATCGGGGTTCGGATGGAACATCCACAGGAAATTATCGACCGAGCTCAGTACGGTGAGGAGAAGAGACTTCCGCCGGCGGACTACAAGGTGTCTTACCGGGCGTCTAACGGACGGGGCGTGTATTCCTTCTGCATGTGTCCGGGAGGCGAAGTCATCGTGTGCTCCACGAAGGAAAAAGAACTCTGCGTGAACGGTATGAGCAACAGCAAGAGAGATAGCGGAACCGCCAACAGCGGCGTGCTTTGCGACGTTCGAACAGAGGACTTCGGCTCTGATGATGTGCTGGCGGGAGTGCGTTTCCAGGAGAAGTACGAGAGAATTGCTTACCGGATGGGGCTGGAAGAGCACGGCCGAATTTTCGTTGCGCCCCGCTGCACCATGGAGGAGTTCCTGAATGGTACGGGGAACAGCCGTTATGTGACGGAATCCCTTCCGGACTTTGCGGTGGAAGCTCTTCGGGAGGCGGTACCTCATTTTGCAGGGAAGCTCAAGGGATACGACATGCCGGAGGCGGTCATCAAGGCGGTGGAAACGAGAAGTTCTTCGCCGGTGCGAATTCTTCGAGATCAGACCTGCCAGTCGGAAATCCGGGGAATCTACCCAGCAGGTGAAGGGGCAGGGT
>JBNMGJ010000293.1:0-1419 GCA_050872185.1 Mogibacterium sp. | reverse complement strand
GCTTCCCAATAGAGGCGGAGGTTTTTATTTTTTTGATAAAAGCCAGTATTTTCAATGACTTCATCGGGATATACATCAGGACAAGACTCAAAAGAGTTCAAGAAAATGGGGGCTACTGCACTTTTTAGTGCGACAGCCCCTTTTTTGTAATCTTGATTAAGCTGCTGTAATGGCCCTCTTCCGAAGAATCTAGTCCGGCATAATGCTTTCGCCGCGGCACTCATCAATGTAGGTCTTGATAATCTTGACCGATCCGTCGATGCCGGCACGGCTGGTGTTGATGAGCAGGTCGTAGGAATCCCGAGCACCCCATTTGGTGTCGGTGTAGTACTCGTAGTATCTTTTTCTCTGCTTATCCATCTGCTTGACGATTTTCTCCATGGAAGAATTGGTTACCTTCGCCGCATCCTCTGGGGATAGAAGCGCCATCTTTCGGTTCACTCTGTCCTTGAGAGGAGCGAACAGGAATACGCTGACGTGGGACTGATCGCTGAGAATGTAATCGGCGGCACGTCCTACGATGACACAGCTTTCCTTTGCGGCAATTTCTCGAATAATCTTATATTCCTCTGCCTGAATCCGGTCGTATGGGGATGGCTGATACATTTCCATTCCGGAGAACAGTGCACCGGAGACGAAATCCGGAGCCTTCTCTTCGTTGTCCTTCACGTAATCTGCGTGGAATCCGGTTTTCTTCACTGCCATATCCACGAATTCCTGATCGTAGAAGGAAATCCCTAGCTCTGCGGCCAGTCTTTTTCCTACTTCGTGGCCGCCGCTTCCGAATTCACGGCCGATTGTTACGATGATTTTATTCTGTGTCATAATTATGACCTCCTATCCCTGTATTTAAGGATATTATACCACATTCTTAGAATTTTATAAGCAAGTTATTTTGCCAAGGCATCCAGGAATTTCTGGACCGCATCATCATCTGGCAGCAGTGCCCTTGCCTGGTCCGGTCTTCCGCCACCTCGGCCGCCCAGTGGCTTCGCAATTTCTCGGATTAGATTTCCACAGTTCTTATCTCCCTTGGAGAAGAGGAGTACCGTGTGAGTGGGCTGATGAACGAGGGCCGTCAGTTCCGGTGCCTCTTCAGCCTCCATCAGGGAGAATCCCAGCTTGAGCAGGTCATCCGGAGATACCAGGGTAAAAGTACCCGTATAGAAATCCGGCGTGTTCCGATGGAGCTCTGAGAGAATCCGCTGGTATTCCGTATCTCTGTAGTACTGAATCAGCGCTGCCTGTTCCTGGCGAAGTTCCGATTCCTTCTCGTCTCGAACATCCATCTTGTGGAGGAGGTCCGAGGCACTGGCAGAAAATCGTTCTTCTACGGTCCGCAGAAGGGTGTCATCTTCCTGCATTCCGGTGAGGGCCCGAAGACCGCACTCGAAATAAATGCGGTTCATTCCCTTGTTC
>JBNMGJ010000230.1:0-2635 GCA_050872185.1 Mogibacterium sp. | reverse complement strand
TGGTGTAAATCCATCGAACCAAATATCGTATTCGCTAGATGTAGTACCTGTTTTACCACCGGCCTGCACTCCACTGATGGAAGCCGGAGAACCGATACCCTGGCTAACTACGGATTTGAGCATGTCTGTCATAATGAATGCTACACCCTTATCCAACACCTTGGTGGATTCGGATTCCTTGTTCAGGAGAACCTTTCCGTTCCGGTCGGTTACTTTGGTGTAGGCAATAGAGGATTGACGAACACCGCCGTTCGGGAATGCTGCGTATGCTTGTGCCATTTCCAGTGGAATAACACCGTTGGTGAGACCGCCCAGCGCCAGTGCAGCTGGGTTCATATCGTTGGTACCGCCTTCTCTGTCCAGAGTAGTGATACCGAATTTCTCAACCAAATCGGCGATGTATTCGGAGCCTACCTGAAGTTCCAGCTTAACCGCGCAGACGTTGATGGAATTCTGTAGGGCTTTTCTCATGGTGACTGCACCGCTGAAGGAATTACTTGCGTTCTGCGGCCATGTCTGTCCGTTGAAGGTCATCCGTTCATCCACGATAACTGAGGATGCGGTGAGATAATCTCCGTAGTATTTGGTACCCTGATTGTCGTGACCCGTGTTCTTGTATGGGAATTTCTTTCCTTCCTTGGCCAGGTCGTAACTCTTCTGGAGAGCACCAGAGTATACGGAAATCGGTTTGATGGAGGATCCGGACTGTCTTGGATTCAGTGCTCTGTTGTAGAGCTGACGTCCGGACTGTTTTCTTCCGCCCACCATGGCTTTGACCTTACCGGTTCCCACTTCGACGATAACCATGGCTGCCTGAGGCTCGATGGTTTTCTCCGGAAGGGTGTAGGCTTCTTCGGTAATGGTTGCGGTGTGTTTTCCAAGCTTAATCCATCCCGGATATTTCTTGAAGAACTTAGCCGAAATCACCAGATTGTCGTTGTCGTCCATCTTCTCGTACTTTCCTGGAATGTTGATGTAACCGCCGTTGTACATGTACAGCTTTCCGCCTTCATTCACATAGGTCGGTTTGAATTCCAGACTGTAGCCGGAAGAGGTGGTGTAGATGTTCAGACGATATCCGGATTTGATGGTCAGGGAGCCGTCGTCGTTGATCTTACACTCGCTGCTCTTCAATTTGAACTCGTGCTTGCTATTGAAGAAGTTGTCGTAATCGTACAACATGATTCCACCACCGGAATTGATGATGTTTCCGTTTCCATCGGTGCTATATCCTGCGATGGAAGGGAAGTTGGAATCCTTCTTGAACTCTTTCACAATAGTTCGCTGTGCCTGAGAATCGATGGTGGAATAGATATTTAGTCCACCGGTGTAGACCAGGTCGGTTGCCTTATCCTCGGAGTAATCATACTTATCCATCAAATCCTGAATGACTTGATCCAGCACATATTCGTGGAAATAGGAATACACAGAGGATTTGTTGGAAAGCTGCGGATGCAGGAAGTCGGTTAACTTCTTTCCTTTGGCTTCCTTGTATTCCTTGTCTGTAATGTATCCCTGATCCTTCATCAGGTAGAGGCATGTCTCACGACGATCCTTGGATTCATCGTTGGCAACGTATTTGTTCGGATGCTTCTTGATGACGGTGTCGTTTTCATCTGGATTCTCTCCGGCGCTCAGCATCTGAACCAGCGCATAGCTGTCCGGAGCCTGAGGAAGGGCAGCCAGGGCCGCACACTGTACCAGGGAAAGATCCTTCGGCTCTTTGCCGAAATAGGATTCCGAAGCGGCTTCTACACCGTAGTTTCCAAATCCCAGATAGATGGTATTCAGATAAGCTTCCACAATCTTTTCTTTGCTGAGCTTTCGCTCGATAACAGCAGCGTAGTACATTTCCAGCACCTTACGTTTGATACTCCGCTGGCTCATGGTATCCGTCAAGTAGACGTTACGGGCCAACTGTTGGGTGATGGTACTGGTTCCGCTGATTTTACCAGATCCGGTCAGGGACTGGAATACGGCACCAATCATACGGGTCCAGTTGAAGCCATGGTGCTTCCAGAAGGTCTTATCTTCCAATGCAACAAAGGCGTTCACCAGATTCTCCGGCATGTTTTCGTACTTGCAAATCTTCCGATCCTGTGTGTAGTAGGCGGAATCCACCGCTTTGCCCTTGTCATTGTAGATTACAGAGCTTTGCTGAATGTTATCGTAGATATTGACCGGGTCAATCTTCGGAGCTCTCGTAATGATAACAAAGGAATAGCAGATGAAAATCACCACGCAGAGACATCCGGCGAGAACGCAGTCTCGGAAAAGATGGAAGAAACTGAATTTCTTCGGTTTGTTCTTCAGATGTTTTCCGTCTTTCACGATTTCTTCTCCTTGTGATGCGTCGTAGTCCGGGTTCTCTACAAAGAGGGAGAGGAATCGGCCGATTTTCCGTCCTTCCTTCTTGCGAGCCGCTTTCTTTTCTGCCCGGGTCAATTTCTTCTCGTGCTTCTGATGTTTCTCCGATTCTTTCACATCGTCTTCCAGAAGGGCGTCGGAGACGGCAATAATTTCCCGGTCCCGCAGTTCCTCCTGGGCTTCTTCGCTTGCTTCCTCGTTTTCAATTTTCTCCGGAGCTTCTGTGGTCTCTGGAGATTCTACGGCATCGGATTCTTCAGAAGTAGGC